>JACZTG010000001.1 GCA_022573815.1 Candidatus Neomarinimicrobiota bacterium | reverse complement strand
TCCACCGCTGGTCTTCTCCTCTGCCGCATCAGGCTGAACTACAACTCTGTCGGATAAAGGTTTGATTTTTAACGCCATTTCTGTTCCTCCATTATAACATAAGATATTGTTTTTACTTTTCTTATTTTGTTAGCACTCTATCTATTCGTGTGCTATACAGCCTCTTAATATAGAAGTATTAAATATAGGAACAAGAGATTTTTTCAAAATTAAATAAATATATAATTATGAGACATATAGCCCTATAATTATTCGGAGAATGTCAGGGCGGAAAACAATTTCCCCTCCTTCTAAAGGAGGGGATCAAGGGGTGGTTATGCTAAAATATAATTGCGGAGAGGGAGGGATTCGAACCCTCGGTAGGGATTTAACCCCTACTCTCGCTTAGCAGGCGAGTGCCTTAAGCCAGCTCGGCCACCTCTCCAGTGGAATTAATATACTCCGCTTAGATTCCGACAGTCAAGATGTTTACTATTCCTCCCAGCCGAGAATAGCATCTATGGCAGTGAAAGTCATATAATGGTACTTCTCTCTGGTATTCTTATAGATTCTTCTTCCCATCTCCAAACCTTCGGGAGTCTTAGCCAATGCCCGGAATATTTCCCGAACAGAGCCTCTATGCCCAATCTCCGTGAGAAATTTTTCGGTCGTTTCAAAAGAAGGTTCATAGAGATTTTCAACCGCAAGCGCGAGCCAATATCTCAATACGATAGGATTCTGAATATCGTTTAAATTAAGATTATTGTTTAGATCATCTAACCGTTCTGTTGAAATTTTCTTCGGCAACTGTTTAAAGAAATATATCCAGTGATGGGTTGTCCATCCTTCAGTGCTGATTTCGGATGCTGAAGAACCGTTTTCCCAATTATTGACCATATCGTCAACTATATCAAATTCTGTTGAATGCAATTCAGGGAAATTTGACGGTATCCCTTTGCCGTAAACCCAATTATCAATCTGGATTTTTTCCGCCAGCTCTTTATCTCCCATTATCAGATTTTCGTCCATATATTTCAGAAATCGTTCTGTCGTCATATTTCCGAAAGCGTGCTTCGCAAAATATTCTTTCAGAAACGCATCCCATTGCTCTCTACCGACAGCATTCTCAATAGTCTTTAGAAAGAACTTTCCTTTAGAATATGGAATATTCGTAAATGCGTCATCAGGGTTTCTTCCATCCATATTCAGCTTTAGCCGCGTATCAGCGCTGTCAGGACCCATTCTTTCGACCTCTTCTCGCAAACTAATTTCTGATGTTACGTCTAACATATCCTGGTAATTTTTCCCATATACCACTTCCATTATCCTGCCGGTGAAGTAAGTGGTAAATCCTTCGTTCAGCCAGATATCGTTCCAATCTGCGTTGGTCACAAGATTTCCCGACCATGAATGAGCCAGTTCATGCGCTATAAGCGAGACTAAGGATCTGTCGCCCACGAGAACGAGCGGATATACAAACGTGAGCCGTGGATTCTCCATCCCTCCCCAAGGAAAGCTCGGGGGAAGAACTAAAAGGTCATATCTTCCCCAAAGATACGGCCCGTACAGCTCTTCAGCCGATGTCATCATAGCCTCAGTATCGCCAAATTCATATTCTGCTCTATCTATGAGCGATGGTTCGGCGTAAACGCCCGTGCGCGGTCCGAGCGAACGAAATTCCAAATCACCAACCCCTAAAGCCATAAGATAGGATGGAATTTTCTGAGGCATCTCAAAATGATAAACACCTTCTGCATTTTTTTCGGTTGGATTTCCCGCGCTCATTATTGCCAGAAACTTTGATGGCACTTTGATTGTAGCATCATAGCTGAATCGAACGCCGGGAGTGTCCTGTAAAGGTATCCACGTTCGCGCAAGAATTGCCTGTGATTGAGTATACATAAATGGCTCGATACCGCCTGCTGTTTGTATGGGTGGAACCCAATCTAAACCCTGAGCGTCCGGGCTTGTAGCATAGTATATATTAACTGTTTTTGTTTCTGCCGTAATATCAACTACCAGCGCTGAACCGTGAAGCTCGACAAAATCGCCTAATTCATAAGTTGCAGGACTTTCGTCTTCCCCGAGAGTGATTCTATCTATCGTTAAACCCCATGCGTCAAGATATAGTTTATTTACAGCTTCTTTATTATTGATAGATAGGGTCGCTTTCCCTGATATGACCTTTTCCTCAAAATCGACAGATAAATCAAGGGATATATGCTCTATATTCGCTTCCCACGGCCTTGAATTTGAGTGGGAGTCTTTTACGTATATTTTTTCATTCATTGTCCTCGCCATATCTGTATGTTTATCCGTTTTAGTAGCAGTACCTGAAAAACAGCTCATCGTTAATAATGAAATAAATAACGATAATAAAATAAATTTCAAATTGAAGTTAATTTTGATGCCCAATCTTTACTCCTTCCTGTTTAGTATTGATTTTTATTCTGACAAAATCTTTGCTAATATAACTTTCAGACCTGTTAAAAGCATCCGGCAAAATGAGTGATAATATCTCTGTCCGTTAGTTCTCATCCAATCCGAGAATAACTTCAACTCTAGTTCTAGATAGATGATGGTACATCGGTTTTGCCTTCTCATAGATTTTTCTTCCCATCTCCAAACCTTCAGGAGTCTTAGCCAAAGCTCGATATAACCCTGTAGAACCGTATTTCTCCATGAGAAATCTCTCGGTCATGTCAAAAGAAGGTTCATAATGATTTTCCATCGCAAGCGCAAGCCAAATTCTTAATATCCTATGATTCTTATTATTGTTTAAATTTAGATTTTTATTTAGATCGTCTAATCGAGCTGTTGATATTTTCTTCGGAAGCTGTTTAATGAAATATATCCAGTGATGGGTTGTCCAACCTTCAGTGCTTATTTCGGATGCTGAAGAACCGGTTTTCCAATTGTTGACTGCTTCGTCAACAATATCGAATTCCGAAGAATGCAATTCAGGAAAATTTGTAGGTATTCCTTCGCCGTAAACCCAATCATCGATCTGGATTATATCCGCAAGCTCCTCATTTCCCATTATCAGATTTTCGTCCATATATTTAAGGAATCGTTCGGTCGTCATATTGCCAAAGGCATGCACGGTAAAATAATCTTTCAAAAATGCATCCCAACGCTCTCTGCCAACAGCATTCTCAATAGCCATTAAAAAGAAATGTCCTTTATAATATGGAATATTCGTAAAAACACCTGAAGGATCTCTTCCGTCAAAATTCACTTTTAGCCGGGTATCAGCGTTATCGGGACCTATTCGATCAACCGTTGCACTCAAATCTATTTCTTTTACCACATCTAACATATCCTGGTAACTTTTTCCGTATACTACTTCCATTATCCTGCCACCGAAGTAGGTGGTAAAGCCTTCATTCAGCCATATATCATTCCAATCAGAATTTGTCACAAGGTTTCCCGACCATGAATGAGCCAGTTCATGCGCAATGACCGATACTAGTGACCTGTCACCTACGAGATAAAATGGACTTAAAAATGTGAGTCGAGGGTTTTCCATTCCTCCGAATGGAAAGCTCGGAGGAAGAATCAGAAGATCATATCTTCCCCAACGATATGGGCCGTACAGTTCTTCAGCCGAAGTCATCATTGCTTCAGTATCGGCAAACTCATATTCTGCTTTAGCTATGAGCGATGGTTCTGCATAAATGCCTGTACGAGGCCCGAGTGAACGAAATTCCAAATCACCAACCCCAAGTGCAACAAGATAGGATGGAATTTTCTGAGGCATTTCGAAATGATAAACTCCTTCTGCATTCTTTTCTGTCGGATTAGTGGCGCTCATTATAGCCAGAAATTTTGGAGGTACAGTGATAGTAGCGTCATAACTGAATCGAACTCCGGGCGTATCCTGAAGCGGAATCCAGCTCCGTGCAAGTATTGGCTCTGCTACAGTATACATGAACGGTTCAACTCCGCCTGCGGTTTGAATAGGAGCAACCCAATCTAATCCCCCGGCGCTCGGGCTTGTAGCGTAATAGATATTCACTGTTTTCGTTTCCGGCATAATATTAACTATGAGTGGCGATCCGTGAAGTTTAACAAATTCACCTATTTCAAAAGTTGTTGGACTTTCTTCTTTTCCAAGGGTGATTTTTTCGATCTTCAAATCCCAGGAATCAAGGTGGAGCGTGTTTACGGCTTTTTTGTTATTGATAGATAAAATTGCTTTTCCTGATATGATCTTCTCTTCAAAATCGATATTCAGATCAAGTGAAATATGCTCTATATTTGCCTCCCACGGCTTTGAAAATGAATGGGCGTCTTTTACAAATATTTTTTCATTTGTTTTATGCGGTGTATCGGAATGTGTGACCGTCTTGGTAGCAGAACCTGAGAAACAGCTCAGTGTTAGTATCGAAATAAATATTGATAATGCGATAAATCTTAATTTGAGTTTAAAAGTGATATTCAATCTTTGCGCCTCCTTACCTATGATTGATCAGTAGTATGACAAAATCTTTGAAATATAACTTGTAGATATATTAAATGCATCTTGCAAAATGAATGGGAATTAATATTATAGAAAAAAATAATACGAATAATTTTAGATTACTTAAGCAGTAATTATCTGCGATTGAGAAAGCTGCCTATTGTCCACCTGAAATTAAAGGTCCTTCTTAATTTCGTCATATTCTTCTTTAGTTATCTCGCCCTTAGCGTATCTTTTTTTCAATATTTGCATTGGCGTGTCATCACTATCGAACCCAAACCGATGAGCGCTGTTCTTACCAAAAACAAAATAAAGTATCACGACTAATATGATAATCGGAAAAAATGGAAACATCCAGAATCCTCCCGTACCCATCATACTCCAAGGTCCCCTCCACTCCCCTTCATGATGTCTATCAGATTTATCTACTTCGTTATATGACGTTAAGCCGCCTGCTGCCATTACAACTATAACAATAAGCAGAATCAGGATGATGGGGTTCTTTTTAAACATACAGTTCATTATAAACTCCGCGTATAAACTGAGTTTTCAATCAGAGAAATAACTTTATTTCAGAAAACCAGGCATTTCTCCGATTCCTCCACCCACTTTGCTACGGTTGGGAGAGTGCTCTTTTTAACTCCTTCAACAAGCGATTCTTCTTTCAGCCCTCTTGTGTCCATACAGCTGCCACAGGCATGGACTTTATTTTTCCTTCTTACAAGATAGGTCAGCATCTTTTCTATGTTATAGTATCCATCAGGTGTTTTCTGATCTTTCATACCGCAGAATACAGCATCTGCGAACATAAATATGCTCACCGAGTTTCCAGCTTTCGCAAGGGACATAGCTAACCTGAGAGCATTATATGATTTTTCAGTGCCGTAAGGGGGGTCGTTTAAAATAATAGTAATCAAATTATTTCTCCCTTTTATAGATTAATCAGTGGGATGAGCAATTTCCAGTACTTTTTGTTTTGAAGAAAAGGGATTATTATCTATCTCCCGGCAACATCGCGCATTGGGTCTACAAGAATAGCCTCACACGCTTTTTCGCTTCCTACGAGGTAGGATTAATAATCGAATATTTGCTCCAATAAAGGCAGCGAATTTCCTTAATGAAAAGAAGCGTTAATCAGGATTTTTACTCGAATCAATTTCTCCGTCAACTAACACTTTTAGTAATATTTTTTTTATATCATCCATAGTATACGGCTTTTTTATAAATCCATTTACACCGAGCTCTTCAGCTTCTTTAACCCTATCGGATTCACTATAACCGCTAACAATTATGGTTTTCTGCCCTGGTTTTATTTTTATAATCTCTTTATATGTATCAAGTCCATCCATATCATCTTCGAGTATCATATCAAGTAAAGCTAAATCCACGTCTTTTTTCTTAATATATTCAATCGCATCCTGACCTTTCTCTACAGTCACGACATCATATCCTAAAGTTGTTAATAGTCTTTCCGCAATATTTCTTTGTTCTTTTCTATCATCGACCACAAGAATGCTTCCGCTATTCCGTTTCTTTTGCTTAAGTTCAGATGATGTTTCTATTTCTTCGCTTGTCGCTGGAAAATAAATAGAAAATTTTGTTCCAAAACCCAGCTTACTCTCCACGTGAATATGCGCGCCATGATCTTTAAGTACATTATATACTACAGACAATCCCAATCCTGTGCCGCTTTTTTCTGATCTCATTTTTGTGGTAAAAAATGGATCGAATATCTTTGAGACGTTCTCTTCTTCAATTCCCTCCCCCTGATCTTCGATTGTGAGCAGATTATACATTCCTGGCGCAATACTCTTATCACTTAATTTTTCACTTTTTATGTCAACAGAAGAGCTGGTAATACTTAAGACTCCTCCCAAAGGCATAGACTCATATGCATTATTAACAAGATTCATTATCACTTTTGGAATGTGGGCTTTCGAAGCTTTAATTAATAATCGGTCTTTTGAAAGTTGAATATTAAGTTTTACTTGAGGAAATAATTTTTCTGCTGTTTTTGATTCAGCTGAGTTCAGATAATCGTTAATAAAATCATTCAAAACTATCGATTCCATCTTATACTTACCGCGACGGGTTAAAGCCAAGAGATCTGAGACCACATCAGCTGCTCTATGTGCTGAGGAACTTATGGCATCAAGATCTTCATCCACCGGCTTGCCTTCGGATAAATTCATCTTTATCAGTTCCGGATAGGCCATAATTGGACCTATAATATTATTCAGGTCGTGGGCTACTCCCCCTGCTAATAATCCCAATGATTCCATTCGTTTCGCGCGTTCCAGCTTTTCCCTTAGTTCATACTGCTCTGCTTTAATCTTCCTTTTTTCCGTAATATCCTGAACTACGCCAAACAATGCAATCGTTTCATCCCTGTCATCTTTGATTACATGCCCCAAAGCATGAATCCAGACTATCTCGCCATCAACCGGGCGTTTAGTTGCAAAGGTAACATCAAATTCAGATCTTTCTCCTTCTCTTATAGCAACAAACTTATTCCATGCAATTTCGGCTGCTTTCACATCGGCGAGCTTCATATTTGCATACCAATCATCTTTGGTATGATAGCGATAATCAGGACGTGGGAAATCGCCAAATATCGCAATAGTCCTATCAGATGATGTATACCAACCCGAATCCTCAAATGAAACGTGCCAATAACCTGACTTAGTAATATCAAGAGCAGATTCGGCAAGAAAATTTGCGCGAATAAGCTCTTCTTCTCGTGATTGCAATTCAGATGTAAAATTATAAACTTGTTTTATAAGCGGACTTACAATCTTCCGACTTAAAAAAGTACCTATGAGAATTAACCCGAATGAAGCAAGAATAGTATATAAAATCGCAGTTATAAAAGGTGCCTGAATTTCAGACATATCCATTTTAGCGACTAATCCCATGTCTAAAAAATTTAGATGTTCGTAAGCTGCTAATACTTCCACACCCAAATAATCCAATGCCTCAATTATTCCGGACTTCCCATGAAGCGCCAAGGACATTGGAACAGCTATTCCCGAATTCAATTCCACAGGATCGGGAATCCTGTATGCCGCATCCTTTCTGGCAAATAATAAAAATATGATTAAGTTATTTTTTTTCTCTGCCAACACCAATTCGCCGGTCTCACCAAAGCCTGTGTATTTACGATGACTTTCTCTAATCTGGCTTAAAGTAGCAGCTCTACCGTATCCCTCTGTAGTATCCCCGGAAAAGAAGGCGTTGTATTTTGCTATGGATTCCATAAGTCTCGCCTGAGAACGAGCTAACTCCCGCAGTTGTGTTTTCTTACCTTCAACAGTCAAAACGTAGGTCAGTAAAAAGCTAAAAATTATTATCGATAAGGTTACCCCGGAAAGGATTAGTATAAACCTGATTTCAATTCTGCGCCTGCTGGTGATTTCTTCTATGATCAGTCCTGATTTTTTATAATATTATCAAACGTTTCCTTTCGGATTTGAAGCATTCTTCCTTTAAATAACATCATTTTTAACGCTTTTTCCAATTTTGGGATAAGATTTTCATGTTTTTTATGTAAATAATGATAAAGGAATAATGATTCAATTACTTTGTTCAATGCGTGTATATTAGATATGCCCATCCTATTAAGTATAATTTTGCCGTTCATTAACGGCATAACAGCTATCTCAATACTGTCTGCCAATATCATTTCAAACAATTCTTGATTATTCTTATACAGTTTAACATCCATACCAATTGTGTTTTGCCCGGTGATTATCATACCCTCAGTAATCCCTAACTTATATGGTTTTAAATCGTACCACCCGTTAATTACAATATTATTCATCTTTGAAAATGCGTGTAGATTAAAATAATTTATCGGTATTTGAACTTGCCTTAAGTTCGGGCAGATCTTGCTAATCCCGTCAATTCGCTCAATTTCTCCATCTACCATACCTGAATTTGATGCGTGTAAAGCCTCCTTGCCACCAAATTCACGTATCTCGATATTAATTCCTATCATATCATAAGCTTCCTTCATGACAGCTATAGATACTTCGGCATCAATCGAACCTTTGACTGATGACAGTACAAGTGTTTCTTGTCCTAATGCTTGCCCACTTAATCCGAGATACAAGCAACTATAAATTAGAATTTTCAATTCTCCCACTCTCTATAAAAATAAATCAATCATATTGATATTTTTTAAGTAATCTTTCTTTCCAAAACGAGAAATTATATATTTACGTCACAGCGCCGGTGACGATTTCTAACCATTCGCTCTCAATATAATCTTTCAAACTAATTTTCCAATTTCTCATTTCATCCATATTTTTGTTCCTTAACTTTAAATTTTCCAGTACCTCTGATTCGGGACGCGGTGCGAAATACTCTTCCTTGAAATGCGTCGAATCAACTTCGATTAATTTAATTTTATCAGTCAACCCGAGAATCATGAGCATCTCAGCGGCAACTTCATATCTTGTTGGTCCGCCCTCACAAGTCATATTATATAGACCATAAAACTTGGTGCCAATCATTTTTAGGGTATTCCGCGCAAAATCGTATGTAAATGTAGGAGAACCTTTCAGGTCGGTTACAACGTGTAGTTCTTTTTGTCCTGCTAAAATCAGTTTAATAATCTTGTGGACGAATTTTTTATCTTTTTGACCGCCACCCATCATCCAGCCTGCTCTAAAGATGAAATATGTCGAGCAGATTTCTTTGATTGCTACTTCAGCAAAGTACTTTGATTTTCCGTAAATACTGATGGGTGCCGGAATATCGGATTCTGTATAGGTATTCTGTCCACCATCGTAGATTCCGGCGGTTGAGATGAAAATATAAGTGCTATCCAATTCTTCTGATATGAGAGCACAATTTTCAGCCCCTGTTCTATTTGTCAAATACGTTTCGTCAATATTCCTTTCACAATATTCGAGATCAGTAAATGCTGCAAGATTAAAAATATAATCAGGCTGAAAATCCTCCGCCATAATCCTAATGGCATCTAAATCCCTCACATCAAGAAAAGATAACCATTCTTCATTCAGGTCAATATCCGTTGCTTTAATTTCAAAATCATCGCGAAAAGTATGGTAAAATGCTTCTCCAAGCATTCCGCCACAACCTAAAATTAGTATTTTCTTTTTAGCCAATATTTTCTATACGCTATTTAACTAAAATTATTTTCCGTCGGTAATATTGTGTTTAAATTTGCTCTGAGTCCATGGACAAAATTATGGTCTCCAATTTAGCCTCAAATCCGATTAATCAAACAGGTATTTTAAGAGAATTTACTTATATATTAGAATGATTTGAGGCTTCGCGCTTATTTGGTGGTTGGTGAAAATTATCCTGTTAGTTGACACAATATTATTTAATTTTTAATTTAATTTGCATTATTTAAAGCTTTTAACCAATTAATTTCGAACATTTATATGTATTCTAAATGAAAGTAATACTCAGAACCTATGGAGAGAAAATTTATGTACTTAAGATTAGTTAGAATAACATTGGAACCGGGGGCACGTTCAACAGCTCAAAATCTCGCGGATGAATTTGTTCCTGCTATCAAAGCTCAGAATGGTTGTAATGAATGTGTTTTCTTCGCTGATGACATTGTCGGCGATTATGGAATCATCGTTCTTTGGAATTCAAAAGAAGACGCTGAAGCCGCTTCCGGCGTTATAGGCCCCCGTCTGAATCAAGCCATATCAGAAGTCAGTGATGAGCCGGCAAACATTAGGCTTTTCGAGGTTTACGAACCTAAATAATAATGGCAATGGCTTGCATCCTCAAAGACGGGATAAAGCGTTCGAAAAAGCCTAACAGTTACAGAACAACATTATTAGAGATAATTTTCCCCGACTAAGTCACGCTTTGAATACAGAATTCAGAATTTCCAAAATATCACTAACCTTAAATGGCTTAGCAAGAAATCCTGCAGAACTATCTATTACTGATTTTCCTATCTCATCTACAGTATATCCGGAAATGAATACAAATGGAGTTTTTTTGTTCATTTTGCGGGATTGTTGATATAAGTCCACGCCCGACAAATCGGGTAGCTGAATATCACAAATTACTAACCCGTAATCATTCTTATTTAACAATGATATTGCTTTTTTGCCGCTATTGGCTCTATCAATATCATAACCCTCTTTTTCTATAATCCTGGAGAGCAAATTGAGAATAGACTCTTCATCGTCTATAAGTAGCACGCTTTTTTTTGTGGATATGTGAAATTTACTGCTGCCAAGGAGATCTATTATTTTACTTTTTCCGGCGTAGGATTTAGTCTTTACTGTGTGTAAGTTCAGCAGCCTTTGAACCAGTACTGACATTCTTTCAACATCCTTAAAAAGTTGTACTGATATTTCCTCTCTCTTTGCTTTTGATTCAGTCAACATGAGTTTTGATAATATCATAAGAGATTGTAAGGGTTGATTAAATTCGTGTGCTACTGCTCCTCCCAACTCCTTAATTGTATTTAGTTTTTCTCTTTCAATTTTCAATTCGCTCTCTTTAAGTTTTTCCTCCATCTCATGCTTGTATATTCCAATTTCGATTGCTGAATGCAGCTCAATTTGCCGTATAGGTTTCAGAACATAACCGTAAGGCTCGGTAATTTTCGCTCTTTGAAGAGTTTTTTCATCGGCATATGCGGTTACGTAGATAATTGGTATCCTCGAACTGCTCAAAATCTTTTCCGCTGCCTGAATACCGTCCATTTTCCCTTTTAGCCTAATATCCATAAGAATCAAATCAGGCTTTAAATTTTTTGCCAGCGAAACCGCTTCTTCGCCTGTAGAGCCAATTGCGCAAACATTATAGCCAAGGGTCTGGAGAGTTAAGCTAATATCTTCAGCGATTATTCTTTCATCTTCAATTATTAGTATTTTTGACTTTTTATCCAATTATATTCTGTATTTATTTAGCAAAACTCATTGTATACTTGGTTCCGTTACTAACTTTCACATCAAGGTCGGCATCAAGTTGATCGGAAAGAGTTTTTACTAACATAAAACCGAGATTCCCTTTCTCATTAATACCTGTGCCTTCGGTTAATCCATCGCCGTTATCGCTGATTATCATTTCAAGAGTATTATTAAATTCGCTCAAGTTAATATCGATAATACCGCTTTTTTTCTCTATAAACGCATGCTGCATGGCATTCGTGACTAACTCTGTAATTATCAACCCGAGTGGGATAGCCTTATCAATATCCAATGTGATGTCCCCGACTTTACTCCGTATCTTTATAGATTTCCCTTCTTCCGAATAAGTTTGTATCAGATTTTCTGTTAACATCGCAACGTAATTATTAACATCGACTTTAGAAAGATCATCTGATCTATATATATTCTCATGAATCAGTGACATAGACTGAACCCTGCTTCTCATATCCATAAGATTTTTTACAATATTTTTATCTTTAATCGCGTTTGCCTGCAGGTTCAGAAGACTTGATATAATCTGAAGATTGTTTTTCACCCGATGATGAATCTCTTTAAGTAACAATTCTTTTTCTTCTAATGATTTTTTCAAATTCCCATGGGATTTCTCAAGCTCCAAGGTTCTTTCTCTTACTTTTTCCTCCAATTTATCCTTTGCTTCTCTCAACGCTAATTCAGATTTGACGCGCTCGGTAATATCCTGAAGGGTTCCAACCATTCGCACGGGTTTGCCTTCGGAATCAAAGGTCACATCCCCCGCGCTGTTCACCCATTTAATTGTATTATCCGGCATTACCACACGAAAATCAATATCATATTCTTCAATATTTTTTAATGCCATATCTACCGCATTCAAGACAGTTTCTTTGTCCTCAGGGTGGACCGATTCCATAAAATCTTCAAGAGAGGAAGGTTTATCATTTTCCTCTCTGTTTTGATTCCATATCCTTATAAATTCGTCTGACACTATTGCTTCATTTGTAACAACATTCCAATCCCAATGACCCAAATGAGCTTTTTCCTGAGCCCTGAGATTCCTTTTTTCGCTTTCTCGCAAGGCGCGTTCGGCTCGTTCACTCTCGGAAACATCTCGAACAACAGAAATGACGTGCGTTATTTTACCTGCCTCCTTTAAAAAGGAAAGTGTAATTTCCGAAGGAAACGTTTCTCCATTTTTCTTCACAAATGTTTGCTTTATGTGAACAACTTCATCACCCCGTTTAATTGCTTCTTGTAACTTATTTCCAAACTCAATGAAATCTTCTTCATTTTGACAGAGCATCCTTGTTGATTGTCCAACACATTCGTAGCTCTCATAGCCGAAAACAGATTTTATTTCGGAATTGACCCTTTCTATCACCCTATTACCAAAATTCATTATGAAAACCACTTCTCCTAACGATTCAAGCAGTTTATCAAAATGGTTTCTTTCTTTTTTTGCTCTCCGGATCGATTCTTCCATTTCGGTTATGTCATGAACAGTGCCCACAGAGCGAATTGCATGCCCGGTCGAATCTAAAATTTCCTCTGATCTCTCACGAACGATTCGAATTTCTCCATCAGGTCTTAAAACCCGGTGAACAACTTCATATGGAGAATTGTTTTTTACTGCTTCCTGATATGCCTCGTTCACCATTTCTCTGTCATCGGGATGTATTGCTTCTACAAATGCTTCGTAGGTAGCGCCGAACTCTTGCGGTGTTAATCCGAATATCCTGTAAACTTCATCTGACCAATTAAGTCTGTTTGTGCGGAGGTCTAAATCCCAACTACCCACATGAGCCATTTCCTGCGCTTTATTAAGGTTCAATTCACTGACAGTCAGGTCATCAAGCACTTTTTTTTGTTCGGTTATATCCTGTACGGTCCCCGCCATCTTGATTGGATTATTCTCAGAGTCTGCGTAAACCTTCCATTCAGAATGGATATGTTTTATTTCATTACTATCTAATACAATCCGGTAGTCGGCGGTCAGACCTTTCTTCTCTTTTATTGAATTTTCCAGTATTTCCAAATATCTTGCCTTATCATCAGGATGGATTAATTCTAGAATTTCATCAGTGCTGTACGATTTATCCTTCTCTAAATTAAATATTTTATGATATTCGTCGCTAAAAACGGTTTCCTCTGTCAGAATATTCCACTCCCAGTGTCCTAACTTTGCAATCTGCAATACTCTTTTGAGGCCTCGCTCGCTCTTTTGTAACTCAAACTCGACTTTTTTACGTTTAATTGTTAAAATCGCCGTTACCCATATGGCGGAAAGTGCCAAAATTCTATTATATAAAATCATCCAAAATAAACCACCTTCAGGCGATAGTAAATATCCTAACACTGTTAATAACGAGGAGATTACTGCAACACCAATTGTATATTTATTACTCGGATGCCACAGTGAAAGAAGTACTACTGCCATATAGGGTACTCCTGCAGCTACCCCTAAGGGAATAATTAAATCCACAAGAAAAATTCCCGCTGACAAGACTATGGATATATAAATGATTCCCTGTTTTTGTATAGATAGATTTATATTGAACTCCTTGCTTAAATTATGTGAGTTACAACTGGATATTCTCTTGACATACTTAGGTTAGTCAGAGTAAAACTTAAATCTGTATTTTGATCTACAAAAAAGGCTTGCCGCTGAAGCGTGGAGTTTGAACGCTCCAATAAAGTTATTTTATTGCGGGGTGGCTTTTTTCCGATTACAACTTCGTGAGACTCAATCTTATCCGCCTTCATAAGCAGCTTTCTATTTTAGGTTTGCTGGCGCAAACTTTTCCATTCCCCCGAGGGATAGACAATTTACGATTAATGACTCCATAATCAACTTATTTTTATGATAATTATGATTAATCCGATTCGAGCCAAACATCAGATTGGTAAGTCGTTAGAACCGGTTTGGTATTTAGATGTGATTACTAACGCGACGGCTTTCAAGTGCGCGTTACAATGGATACTTACGAGGTTACAGTAACGCTATATTGCGTGCGGCTATTAGTTCTGCCAGATGAGCTTTGACCAAATCTTCTTCCGAAGCGCCCGGAACATCGTGTAAATCCATATAAAGCGGCATTAATTTAATTTCCTTTCTATTAGTAGTCAACCGGACGGCTGTCCGAAATTTTAATTGGGGTAGGGCTTGTCCGGCTGAAAATCAGGTGAGGGATCTATGTATAAATGATAATACCCGCAAGCGTTAAGACTTCGAATGCCTATTTTAAGTCTAAAATTAAATAAGCATGGGGCAATTGGTTCGCTTCAGTAGGAGACAAGTTTATTGATATGGGAAGCCCATTTGGAGCTGGAAGAGAAATCACAAAATCAGGAACTAAAGAATTGCCACTTGGCTTAGATTCAATAACAGGTTACTCAATAATCAATGCAGAAAACCTTGATGAAGCGGAGAATATTGCTAAAACCTGCCCATTTATTACGGGCATAAGAGTTTACGATACATCGTCAATGTAAAGCCATTTACTATAAAGAGGTATCTCCATCTCGGGCTACCTCTCGTAAGCAGGATTAACAGAGCTGTCGAGGGATTTCGCTCCCCTTCCTTTTAAGGGGTGATTGAATTATGAATGCGGGATAGGGCTTGTTCGCCCGACGTCAGTTGTAGCGGAACGCTATAATTAAGCTAAGCTTTTTACCGAACCAAGTTTATCACCGTTTAATACCGTTTGTATTATTTTTTTAATATCATCCAATTTATACGGTTTCTGCATAAATCCATTTACGCCGAGCTTTTCTGCTTCTTTAACCCTATCGGTTTCACTATAGCCGCTAACTATAATGGTTTTCTGCCCGGGTTTTATTTTAATTATCTCTTTGTATGTATCAAGTCCATCCATATCATCTTCAAGTATCATATCAAGCCACACTAAATCTGTATCATTATTGTTAAGATATTTAATCGCCTCTTGGCCACTTCCCGCGCTCTCTACTTTATATCCCAAATTTGATAACAGTAATGAGGCTATCTCTCTTTGTTCTTTCCTGTCATCAACTACAAATATATTTCCGCTACTTTTGCTGTCTAAGCTTAGCTCTGATGTAGTTTGTTTCGTCTCATTGATTCGAGGAAAATAGATAGAGAACTTTGTTCCGATTCCAACCTCACTCTCCACATCTATATGTGCCCCATGATCTTTAAGTACATTGTAAACTACCGACAGTCCCAATCCTGTACCGTTATTTCCTGATTTCATCTTTGTGGTAAAAAAGGGATCGAAAATCTTAGATAAATTCTGTTTAGCTATACCCTCACCTTGATCTTCTATTGTCAGCAGATTATATCTTCCTTGAGGAATATTCTTATCGCTTAATTCTCCATCTTCTACAATGATTGGATAGGTTTTGACACTGAGCACCCCTCCTTCCGGCATAGACTCAAAAGCATTATTAACAAGATTCATTATTACTTTGGGAATATGGGCTTCGGAGCCCTTAAAGAGCAGTCTGTCTCCTGAAAGTTGAAAGTTAGGTTTTACTTTGGCATATAGTGTGCCGATTGAACTATATTCAGCTGATACTTGATATTCGGTGATAAGATCATTCAAGTCTATCGGTTCCATCTTATACTTGCCGCGACGTGTCAAAGCCAACAGGTCTGATATGACGTGAGCTGCTCTTTGGGCTGAAGAAGCTATGGTGTCCAATTCTTTGCCTACAGGTTTACCGTCAGACAAATTCATCTTTATCAGGTCGGGATATGCCATAATAGGACCGATGATATTATTCAAGTCATGGGCTACCCCTCCTGCTAACATTCCAAGCGACTCCATTTTTTGCGCTTGATGGAGTTTAATTTGAAGTTCCAATCTCTCAGCTTTCTCTCGTTTTTCAGCTGTTATATCTCTAATTATCCCATGTATCGCCGGTCTTCCGTTATATTTGATAGGCGTCGTATTTATTTCGATATCCAATAATTCGCCTGACTTCGTTATCGCTTTGAATTCATAATTACTTACGAATATTTCATTTTCTTCTCTTACTTTACAACGCTCAATAACATATTCCTTACTTTCCGGCGCCACAATATCCATATAATTAATTTTGTCAGAAAGAGCTTCCTCATTCGAATAGCCGAAAAGTTTCTCCCAAACAGAGTTCACAAATACGTACTTGTCTTTCTGCAGTATATAAATAGAGTCTATCGAATTCTCTACGAGATTCCGGTATTTCTCTTCCGACATCTGAATCTCTTTTGTACGTTCCTCGACTATCCTTTCTAAGTCTTCTGTGTGCCTTTTGAGAAGTGTTTTAGCCTCGAATAACTTATCAAAAGTTTTTTTAATTCTTGTTTGCGCAGGTCTGAAAACAAACAATCCCTGAAAGATTAATAAACTCAGGATTAGCGCCATCAATATATGTTCGGTCAACATTAATCTGTTTACTTTTGCCTTGGCTTCAAGGTCATACTGCATAACTATGTCGTTCATTCCTGTGAGAAATTGCTTTTCGTTGCTCATTATTGTCTCAACAAAATCTGAAAAATCCGGAGAAGTATGTTTTTTAATCCGGCTCTTTCCCAACTCCAATATACTGTTAGAAGCGTCTTGAATAGCCAAGAAATTCGGCTCTATTATAGAAAATAATACCCTAACTTTCTCACTGTTATCACTCGGAATTTTTAATTTGCCACCTTGGTATTGCAACCCGAAATGTGATTCCTGCCAGAGAGATAACGATTGCTCCAAATCCCCTAACAATTCTTCCCGTTCAGAGCCGGGAATTGCTGATTCGATTCCCAAAGCAATTTTACTCAATTTTTGGCTTAACATCCGCTGGCGCCCAGCAATATTAACTATGCGGGAATCACTGGATAATTTAACAAGAGAATTATGGATAAGAATCTGGCCTGATGTCATCAAAATTGCTATTGTACTCAGAGCAATAATATAGCGAATTTTAAGACGAAACTTTTGCGGATTTATCTTTTCCATCTCCTTTCCCTCTTACTAAGAGTTTTCCGCTACTAATAAATTGCACATATTGTACCAGATATGTTGGTTAATTCCGGAAAGCTTTGTGTTCATAGCTATTATGGGGTAAAGCAACAATTTTTCATATCTTACCGTCTTACTTCTCAGAATTATATTGGCGGTATATTGCCATGTATCTGTCAGAATTTAGAGATAGGCTGAAAAATTTATGAAATATGGATTCGAGATGATAAATAGACTCCCGACACGCCACATCTCAGATTTCGGTTGAGCAACCCCTCATTATTGAGGAGAATTTTAATATTAGCGAAGAGTTCCGTTAACCATAGCGGTCAACGGTTTTCGGAAATATCGTTCATAAGAATATTTTGTTATTTAAAAATATTTCCTAATCTTCCTTCGCCGGACGCATATGGATGATTCTTTGAGGGAATGGGATCTCGATCCCCCTTTTCTTGAACATCCGGTATATCTCTGAGTTCAGTTCATCAATTACCCGTCCGCGGAGGACAGGTTCCGCTATCCAGAAGAGCAGCTGGAACGATAATTCTGATTCCCCGAACTCCCGGAATCTAACTCTCGGTTCCGGTTCATCCTCTACATTGGCGTTCGATTTGGCAATATCGACAAGGGTTTCTCTCACAATATCTATGTCGGAACCGTAGGCGATTCCTATGGATATTCGTATGCGCTCTTTCTCGTTCGGGCCTCCGCTTTCATTTACTATCTTCGAGCCGGCTATTACGGAATTGGGTATAGTGATCTCCACATCGTCTCTCGTCAGTATGCGAGTGCTCCGGAGCCCGATATCGGTTACTCTTCCTCTTTCTCCTCCGTCTAAATTTATGAAATCACCCACCTTGTAAGGAGCGTCCACCATGATAAAGATTCCGGAGAATAGGTTTGCCAGGCTATCCTTCGCTGCAAAACCGACCGCTATGCCCACTATGCCCGCTGACGCTAACCAGGCAGTTATGTTGATATCCCAGGTGAGCAGGAAGAAGTAGAGAGCTCCCGCAAGAATTCCTATCTTGCCGAGATTGTCAAACAACACCAATGTACGCGGCTGAACGAATTTATAGCTTTCCGGATTTCCGGAGAGTTCTTTCAAGAAAAGGGTAGTGAATTTCAATGCTGACCCGGTCCATAACAGAAGCACGGAGGTTTTAATCAAACCCACGAGGACATATCGAAGATTATCGGGAATCTCAAGTGTGTGAACAGCGATATTAAAACCAATCAACAGAACAGTGTAAAAGACAGGCTTGTTGAGCAAATCAAGCAACTTATCGTCAAAAGTGGTCTTAGTTCGTTTGACGGCGTTATGTAAGATACCGCCGAATATCCATTTAATGACAGCGGCGGCAAGAACTGATACCACTACGATGGTGAGCGCTTTCATATAGGGATTAGAAAGAAGTATTTTTATATTATCCATTATTCTTCATTTTAATTTACAAACCACTAATTTACCAGCTTAAACGTATTATGTTTCAAGAAGACGTCAACCTCCTTGTTAAAGTCGACCAACAATAGAACTTTACAATTGGGCTAATTGGGGGCAATGTAACAGCCTCAGGGCAACACATAAAAGTACACTGCTATAAAATGGCAAAAACTACCTGCTAAAACAAACATATGGAAGATGGCGTGATTGAATTTTAATTTTTTTATGCTGTACGAAACCGCGCCGATTGTATAAGATATTCCTCCCGCAAGAACCCACAGGAAGCCATCTGAAGGTAAATTATTTATTAATGGTTTTATGGCGAAGACAATGACCCAACCCATAAACAGATACATTAAAGTTGAGATCAAATTGTATTTCCCCGTAAAGAAAAGTTTCAATATTATTCCGGCAAATGCCAATCCCCAAGAAGCGCCGAAGATCACCCAACCTAAAGTTCCATGTAGAGTAACCAATGTAAAAGGAGTGTAAGTACCTGCAATAAGAACATAAATAGATGCGTGGTCAATGATTTTCATTCTTATTCTTAACTCCGGCTTTTCAGTGCTGTGGTAAACTGTTGAGGCAGCGTATAATATGATTAAACTTGCTCCGAAGATGCTAAAACTGACTATATGCCAAACATCACCATCCAGAACTGCGTGTATAACTAAAAGAACCGAAGCAACAACGCTTAATATGAATCCGATTGCATGAGAAATGATGTTGATTTTCTCTTCTCCGGTCGGGTATTGTATCATAGCTTCCATATATTTCACTTTATCATTGTCATAGAAATATAGTTTCCGGTGGCTGCAATTGGAAGCGCAACAAGAATTGACCATCCCCATAACTCTAACATATAATACGTTTAAGATTAAGCTTTATGAAACTAAATATCCTCGGCGGTTCCCGGGGAATTCTCTGAGGTAATTAGCATTAAGACGTGGCAGCTCACTCTAGTTCAGATGAGTGTGTCGAAGATTGCAGGCAAGCCCATACCCGCACTCCTCCTGCGGAGGGCGAGGGATTCCCTGCCTGACCTAAAGTAATACTTTTTATTGGTAAAGTTATTCAATGGAATGGTCAAAGTTTGTTAGTTAATTTTTTCCGGAAATTTATTCTATTTTGAAGGGAATACCGCTTTCAGAGGAGAGATAAGCGTTCAGAAGAACTTCAATATCTTTATAAGCCTCTTTAAATGTGCTGACCACCTCACTGCCGTTTCGCACAGCGTCATAAAAATTTTCGAATTGCGCTTTGAATCCTCCATCGTCATTCATCGATTCTTTAAAAGATTCTCCTTCAGGATTCATGACTTCAATGTCATCATCCCTAATACTAATGGTTCCTCTGTTTCCGAAAATGAGCAGTCTGTTTTCTGAATAACCTTCAACGCTTGCTGACATGTTAAACGACCCGTTTATCCCGTTGGTTGTTTTAAAATTTAATTTAATGGAATCTGTGCGTCCAACAGCGGAATTTACGTTCCAAACCAAAGCGGAACCTGAAGCGATATCGCCGAAAAGTAGTCTTAATGCCGCAATGTTGTGCACGCCTGCGTCAGTGATAACTCCGCCTTCGTATTTATGATCGATCCTCCATTGTGTACGAGCGTATTCATTATTCTCATCCAGTTTATAATAAATATTCCAAGAGAAGGAATTCAGGTCACCGACAGCATCCGATTCTATAAGCTCTTTCGTTCTTTGAAACACCTTCCTATACCTGTAATTTTCAGCAATCATAGACACCTGTTTAGAACTATCCGCGAGTTTGACAAGGTCGTGGGCGTCAGAGAGATTTCCGGCGATGGGCTTTTCAGCTATTACATGTTTTCCCGCATTCAGAGCATCGGAAACCACTAAACGATTCAGATGTATAGGAAGAACTATGTCCACGGCTTCTATATCTTCCATTGCAAGAAGTTCCTTATAATCTAAGGTGTAAGGCACACCGCCGACAATTTTCGAGAATTCCCTTGCTTTCTGTTCCGTATGATTACAGACAGTAGTTATCTTGAATTTATCTTGTAGTGTGTTTAATGCTGGATAATGGAGCGCTTTGGCTGCTATCCCGCAACCGATTATACCCAATTTTACCGGTTTAATATTTTTCACGAATAGGACGCCCTTCTGTTGTTATGTTTCATCTCACATCGTACGTAATTTAAACACAAACGTATCCGAATCAATAAAACTTCAACTGGGATAGAGAATAAAAAAGGCTGGCATATAGCTGCCATAATGGAGACCAAACCAGACTAAAGGAGACCAAATGGTGAACTAATGGTAAACAATTAGCGTACTAGTAATTTGTGAAAACCCACATTACATAAATCAATAAAACCCACTGTTATCAGCACTTACAGTGGGTTCTAATCTTGCGGAGGGCCACCGCCTTCGGCGGGGCAACATCCTTAACAGGCGAGGGATTTCCCGCTTACTTCGGGACTCAATCCCGCCTTCGGCGGGGCAACATCCTTAACAGGCGAGGGATTTACTTTCCCCTCTTGAGAGGGGTGCCTCGAAGAGGCAGTGTGTGTAATTCCTTAGGTTTTCAAGAACGTCGTTGCTATTGATACTCAGCCACTTACATATATCGCTGCCATCTGATTGCCCGCCTGACATATGTCTGGCAGGCCATTCTCCAGACCACTCCAGACCAATTGAGACCAGATGACCTACATTTATAAGACACTTCACACCTTGTCTCGATAGCTAATAATTATCCTCTGAATCATCATTTTTTAATATATTAGATTTGGTCATATAAAAGTCTTGTTATTTATATTTCTAACTATTAAGTTAGGTTATTCAAAATATATAATTAAGAGATACAAAATGATAACGAGCAAAGTTGAAGATTATCTGGCCACAATTTACAGAGTGACCTCGGAGAACCAGAAGTCTACTACTACAATTATAGCAGATAAAATGAGAGTCACGCGGGGCACAGTCACAAGTATGTTCAAGAAACTGGCTGAATCTGAATTAATTACTCATGTACTTTATAAGGGGGTGACGCTGACCGCGACTGGAAAAAAAATCGCATTGGAGATTATCAGGCATCATAGATTAATAGAGTTATATCTTC
The DNA here is from genome assembly GCA_022573815.1 of Candidatus Neomarinimicrobiota bacterium. Lineage (NCBI taxonomy): Bacteria > Pseudomonadati > Fidelibacterota > Fidelibacterota bacterium. The sequence goes on along the minus strand of JACZTG010000001.1, from coordinate 148,076 downwards.
AAAATACTATGGGTGTTCCTTGGGAAAAAGTACACGAAGAAGCTGATAAAATGGAACATATTCTCTCTGAAGAAATTGAAGATAAAATAGATATACTATTAAATAATCCGACAAATGACCCGCATGGCGCCCCTATTCCGACGAAGGATGGCTATGTATCTAATGATAGCTTTAGACGGCTTAGTCAAGCAAAAAAGGGTGAAGATTTACTAATTAAAAGGGTCGAGGAAGAAGACTCCAAAAAGCTTATCTATCTGGCAAATAAGGGACTCTATCCTAATACCGTACTTAAAGTCACCAATGTTGAGCCGTTCAGTGGACCTATAACGATTGAAATTGATAATACTGAAATTATAGTAGGAAATAAGATAGCAGATTCAGTTTATGTAGATGAGATGTTAACTGAGTAATTATGATTAAATTTAGGCATAACCAAAAAGGATTCGGAGGTAAAATTGTACAATTCATTCCTTCACATTGGGCCGAACAAATTATTATTAGCAACACTGATAATATTCACAATATTTGGCGGTGGTTACATATTAGGGCAGTATGAAGATGAAAATAAGGCACAAACTAATGAATCCAATTCGTCATTATTAGGCAGCGCCAGATTTCAATTCAATAGACCCTCTATGCCCCGTAAACCGCTTGAGGAGGTTTATGATCCAACCCCACCTCCCGCGCGAATTCCGCCCGGTAAACCTCGTCTTGTTGAGTATACATTAGTAATTGCTGAGGATTCAATCCACGAGGTGGCTCCCGGGGTTAAAATACCTGCATGGACTTTTAACGGCACCGTACCTGGACCGATCTTACGGGCTACAGAGGGAGATACTCTACGGGTAACCCTTATAAATAATGGAGTGTTTCCTCATACAATTCATTTTCATGGAATACATCCGGCAGATATGGACGGTGTGTTCGAACTCGTACCCGGAGGTGAGAAATTTATATATGAATTCATTGCGGAACCCTATGGTGTATTCCCATATCATTGCCATTCTAATCCGGTATCACAGCACCTTCTAAATGGATTATACGGTATGATGATAATCGATCCACGTACGCCCCGTCCGGAGGCACAGGAGCTGGCATTCGTCATGAGTGCGTTTGACACCGACAGAGATGGGAGTGCAGATTTTTACTCGTGGAATGGCAAGGCTTTCCAATATGCTCACAATCCCGTTTCCCTTACTTTAGGAAAACCTGTAAGAATGTATGTACTGAACATGTTTGAAGAAATGATGGCTCCACACATCCACGCAAACATGTTTGATCTATTTCCTTCCGGAACTTCTCTTGAGCCTCAGGAACTTACCGATGTTACTGACCTTGCAATAACTGAAAGAGCAATATTTGAATTCACTTACAAATATCCGGGAACTTATATGTTTCAATGCCATTTCTCGGAGCATATGGAACAAGGTTTGATGGGCTGGTTTAATGTACAACCATCTCCACCCGTAAATTAGCAAACTAAATCTTTTGTCATGGAGGTAGAATCAATATGGGTGTAGAAAGCGCATCCTCGGGAAAATACTCACTTTTGAAATTGGTACTTAGCGGCTTAGTGCCCTTAATGCTGCTTGCGGGCTTGGTTTTGTTTATTATCATAAACGGAACCGGCTTACGTGACTATGTGCCGGCTCCCTTAGAAGAACTTTCGTTCGAACGAATTATCTTTAGCGATACAGGCATTGACGCTGAAGTTTTTAATAGCGGTCCTGAACCGCTTACTATAGCCCATGTGCAGATAGGTTGGTTCAACAGGACATCATATCAATTCACTATAAAGCCGAGTCCAACTATTCCACGTCTCGGAAAGGCCACAGTGCATATTCCCTATCCCTGGGTTGAGGGTGAACCGTATGAAATCGTTCTTATCACGGGTACGGGTATGGCGTTTACACATGAAGTGGAAATAGCGACGATGACACCAAAAGTTACTTGGTCGCTGATGGGAAATTTTGCTATGCTCGGCATATACGTTGGTGTTATACCGGTCTATCTTGGCCTATTATGGATTTATTTCCTGCGTCGCATTGACCGTAAGTGGTATGATTTCTTTTTGGCTTTAACGATTGGACTTCTTGTATTCCTTGGCGGTGATGCCATTGCTGAAGCGATTGAATTGAGTGCGCAAGTTGCCGACGTCCTTAACGGCACAGGGATTATTATTATTGGAATCAGTGCAACTATGCTCATTCTTACAGCTATTGATCAAACTGTTTCTAAGCATCGTGCACGCAAAAATGAGGAATCAAAAGAAAATGCAACCTCTTTAGACACCAAATCAGTACTAACGCTGGCTTATATCATTGCCTTAAGTATTGGAATACATAATCTTGGTGAAGGGCTTGCTATTGGTGGAGCGTACGCAGTGGGAGAGGTATCATTAGGAGCCTTTCTTGTACTCGGATTCATGATTCATAATATAACTGAAGGGATTGCCATAGTGGCACCCTTATCCCGAAGTAAGTTCCCTCTCTGGCATCTATTAGTTTTAGGATTGGTTGCAGGGGCTCCCACCATAATCGGAACATGGATCGGTGGATTTACCTTCTCTCGTGTATGGTCGTTACTACTATTATCAATAGGTGCCGGAGCTATATTTCAGGTTGTGCTGCTAATTTACGGTCAGATGCGATTAGCGTCAATACGGCGTAATGTCGACTCCATTGTTACCTATAGAAACGTGATCGGCTTTATGAGTGGATTGGCAGTAATGTATGCTACAGGGCTTTTCGTAACTGCTTGAAATTTTGTCCAAATTCATCTGACGCCAAACAATATTTTGAAGAGTGATTACGAAGATATGGCAGATAATTTACATTGATCTGCGAGTGCGTATTTGCCCTGAAATTTTGTGCCGTATATGTGCCATATCAGCGTAAAAATCGCCTAAATAGCACTAAAAAGGTGAACAATAAGTGTAAGTAGAAATGTTAGAAAAACTCCCTCTAAAATGCATGTAATACACTCACACATTCACTCTGAGGGTTTTTCTCAGCGGAGGGCAGAGGATTCGAACCTCTAAGGGATTGCTCCCAGCGGTTTTCAAGACCGCCGCATTACCATTCTGACCAGCCCTCCAAGGCAATTAAATCTAATAAATCTTGCTAAAGATGCAAGTAACTTGCATTCTAAAGCGCGAGATCGCTTTGTTCTATCCGGAATGCACTACTTTTTGTACATCATGCAGTCAGGGCAAGCGTAAGTCCCGCCAACGGCGGTGGCCCTAACCCGCACTCACGCAGTCTTTGGGAGGAACGTAGTTCCGGATCAATTTCATCTTTCTTTCAGGCAGCATAATTAATTGTGAACAAGACTGATAAACATTTTCCCGGGGAGTTGCCGTACGAGTGAACGCAATTCCAAGCCTAACAGCGTTCCAAGCGCTTGAGATGTTGCTATCGAACAACGTTCAGCGATTTCGTCAATATAAAGCGGTTCGCTGTCCAAAACTTCCATTATCGTTTGCTCATCGGGAGAGAAATCAAAAACCAGCTTGGTCTGTTTCGGTTTTCGTCCTCTCTCAACTATTGAATCAAGCTCTGAAAGGATATCTTCCGCGGAAGTGACCAGTTTCGCTCCTGTGCGAATGAGCCGATGCGGCCCTCTGCTCATTTTCGAAGTCGCATTTCCTGGAAGCGCAAACACTTCCCGATTTTGATCCACAGCGTAATATGCCGTGATGAGTGCGCCGCTTTTTACGTCTCCCTCAATCACCAGAGTTCCGAGACTCAAGCCGCTTATAATCCGATTCCGCTGCGGGAAGTTGCCTCTGTCGGGAGCTGTGCCCATAGGAAACTCGCTGATGAGCGCGCCTTTTTCAGACAGACTTTTCGCCAAGCCGGTGTTTTCCTGCGGGTATATCCTGTCCAAACCCGAACCGAGAACGCCGATACTCCTTCCGCCTATGGCAAGAGCCGCTTTGTGCGCGATAGAATCAACTCCCGATGCGAGTCCGCTTACAATCGTTAATCCTTCCCGCGCAAGCTCGGTTACGAGCTTTTCTGTCATCAATTTGCCATAGGATGTCACGCCTCTTGTGCCCACAACCGCAAGCGCGTAATCGTCTTCGTCTATTAACTCGCCTCTGATGAAGTAAAAGGGCGGCGGGTCGAAAATGGTTTTCAGCCGCTGTGGATATTCATCGTCCCAATAGGAAACCATCTTGCAGCCTGTCCGTTCTATTAACGCTAATTGAGATGAAATGAATTCGCTGCTGTCGGATGAAAGAATCGCCGAAGCTCTATCTGTATTGATTCTTTTTATTGCGCAAAGTTCACCCGCTGACCGGCGAAACACTTCTGCGGGAGAGCCGAACTCTTCTACAAAAGATATGAATGTTGCCGGACCCACATTAGGAGCGTTGTAGAGCCGAAGTATGTCTTCAATCGGAAAGTTTTTTGAGCTCATCCCATAATCCGTGTAGTAATGAATCCACTCCTTCGCCACTGACGGCGGATATCATAAAGGGTTCTTTATCTCCAATTTGCGAGCCTGATTTTCTTTTCGATTCTTCAAGGGCATCTATCTTATTCAAGGAAACAAGATAAGGCTTACTCGACAGGTCAACTTTATACGAAGACAATTCATGCTTTAACTTTTTAAATGTATCAGCGGGAGATTCTTCGAGAAAATCTATCAGATACAAAATAATTTTTGTTCGTTCGATATGTTTAAGGAAGCGGTCGCCAAGTCCCTTCCCTTTGTGCGCGCCCTCTATCAAGCCGGGTATATCGGCAACCAGGAAGCTTTTATAGTCTTCTATACGGACGATACCGAGATTAGGCTCAAGCGTAGTGAACGGGTAATCGGCAATCTTAGGTCTGGCAGAGCTTATGCGTGATAGCAGTGTAGATTTCCCCGCATTCGGATAGCCGACGATTCCCACGTCAGCCAATAATTTAAGTTCCAGCTCGAGTGTGACTTCTTCTCCTTTGGTTCCCAATTCAGATTCATCGGGATTTTGAAACGTTGCCGTTTTAAAAGAAGCATTTCCTTTTCCGCCCCTACCTCCTTTCGCAACAACAACGCTTTCGTCCGGTTCGGTCAGGTCGGCTATTAACTCCCCTGTGTCAGCGTTTTTTATCAGGGTGCCGGGCGGCACTTTGATTATCACCGGGTCGCCTCTTTTGCCGCTCTTATTCGCGCCGGAACCGTGCATTCCCCTTTTTCCTTTGTAGCTTTTCCGATACTTAATGTCCTGAAGTGTTGAAAGATTGGAATCTGTCTCAGCGATTATGCTTCCGCCGTTACCGCCGTTCCCCCCATCGGGTCCGCCTTTCGGAACGTGTTTTTCCCTTCGGAAGCTAATTATCCCGTTGCCGCCATTTCCGGCTTTAACTTTTAATACGGCGTAATCAACAAACAATTTTTATTTTACTCAGAGGTTTTGCGCTATTGCCTCAGCGAACTCCGACGTACCTAATTTGGTTGCGCCGTCCATCTGTCGCTCAAGGTCATAAGTAACTCTTTTTTGCTGAATGGTTTTTTCCAATGCCGATTCGATGAGAGCTGCGGATTCCGACCAACCGAGATATTTGAGCATCATAACTCCCGAAAGAATCAATGAGCCGGGGTTAACCATATTCTTATCAGCATATTTGGGAGCCGTTCCGTGCGTGGCTTCGAACAATCCGATCTCGTCGCCTATATTTGCTCCCGGAGCCATTCCAAGACCTCCGACTTGAGCGGCACAAGCATCGGAGAGGTAGTCACCGTTAAGATTCGGCATAGCGGCGACCTGATAGTCCTCTGTGCGGGTAAGAATCTGTTGAAACATACTGTCGGCTATCCTGTCGTTTATGAGTATCTTTCCGTCAGGTAATTCTCCATTATGATTATCCCATAGATCTTTCTCAGAGATAGTTTCAGACCCGAATTCTTCCGACGCCAATTCATAGCCCCAATCTCTAAACGCTCCTTCAGTGTACTTCATTATATTGCCCTTGTGTACAAATGTCACAGTTCGTTTCCCATTCTCAACCGCAAACTGAATCGCTTTGCGAACCAAACGTTTGGTACCCGTTATACTAATCGGTTTTATGCCGATACCTGAATCTCTCCTGATTTCGACACCAAATTTTTCTTTCAAATAATCGATCACCTGCAGCGCCTCGTCGCTCCCTTCCCTCCATTCGATTCCTGCATACACATCTTCCGTATTTTCGCGGAATATAACAATATTCATCTTCTCGGGATTTTTTACAGGACTCGGGACACCCTTATAATATTTCACGGGTCGGATACAAGCGTACAGGTCTAATACCTGTCTCAAAGTCACGTTCAGGCTGCGGAAACCACCGCCAATAGGTGTCGTAAGAGGACCTTTTATTGCGACAAAAAAATCTCTGATTGCGGCTGTTGTGTCATCCGGCAAGTATTCTCCGTATAGATCATTCGCCTTTTCACCCGCATAGATCTCTAACCATTCGATACTTTTCTCGGAACCGTACGCTTTTTCTACAGCCGCGTCAATAACTATTTTAGTCGCCTTCCAAATATCAGGACCTATTCCATCACCCTCTATAAACGGGATTATAGGATTTGCCGGTACGACTATATTTCCGTTTTCAAACTTTATTTTCTCCCCGTTATCAGGCAGATTCAGTTTGTCATAAGCCATATATTTTTCCTGGATTTATAGTTAATCTTTTTTTTCGGCACTGCTTTTCGCTGTCTCTTTTTTCTTTGGTTTTTTATCCGTTGATTTAGTTTCAGCTGATTTAGTTTCAGTCGGCTTTTTATTTTTGTAATCGGTAATATAAAATCCCGATCCCTTAAATATTAATCCTGCGCCGCCGCTAATAATTCTGATAACTTTATTCTTTTTGCAATCCGGGCATTTTTTAATCGGATCAGCAAAAATATTCTGAAATTCTTCGAACCGAAATCCGCAATTGGAACATTGATAATCATACGTGGGCATAAATATTATTCTCTTTCCTGTTTACATTTTCTGTCTGAACAGCTGTTATAGCGGCTACCTTAACTATATCCTCGGAGGAGCATCCCCTTGACAAATCATTCATAGGAAATTTTAGACCCTGAAGAATCGGTCCAAGCGCTTCATAGCCGCCCATTCTCTGAGCTATTTTATAAGCGATATTTCCGCTATCGAGATCGGGGAAAATAAACACATTCGCCCGTCCCGCTACATCACTTTCGGGAGCTTTTTCTCCACCGATTTTTGCGTCAAATGCCGCATCGAACTGCAATTCACCGTCCATGAGATATTCCGGGCATTCTTTCTGTGCTGCCTGTAAAGCCTCTCTCATTTTCTCAACCCGCTTGTGATTCGCGCTTCCTTTTGTGGAGAAAGAAAGAAACGCTATCCTGGGCTCTTCTCCCGTCAAACTATTATGGTTTCTGGCCGACGCAATTGCAATCTTTGCCAACACAGCTGCGGAAGGGTCAGGAATAACGCCGCAATCGGCGAATGTATATGCCTTGTTTCCGTCGGGAGAGAGCATAAGAAAAGAACCGGAAAGCAGACGTGATTTTTCATCCAAGCCTATGAATTTGAGCGCGGCTCTGATAACGTCCCCGCTTCTGTTTACAGCTCCTGCGATGCATCCGTCCACTTTACCCGTTGATACCATCAGAGCGCCGAAATTTACGGGGTTTTCGACAATTTCGGAGATAGATTCGGCAGACGAATCTTTATCGCTGAGTTTACTTTTTACTATCTCACTGAATTCATTTTCATATTCGGAAGCGGAAGCGTCAATCAGCGAAATCCGATTCAAGTCGAGATTGTTTTCCGATGCTGTTATTTGAATTTTCCCCACATCTCCAAGCAGCGTAACACTTGCGATTTTCGATTCTATAATTGCAGCGGCGGCGTTGATTACCCTTAAATCTTCTCCCTCAGGGAAAACCAAACTGCTGCCGACAGCTGTTGCCTTATGAATTATTCGGTCAATTGGATTCAACAGCTTTTACCTGCCGTACTTTTCGTTCAGTTTGTCTTCGACGTTTTTCGGTACGTATTCGCTTATATCACCGTTAAAACTTGCGACTTCTTTGATTATCGTAGAATTCAAGTGGATATATTCTTGCGCAGGCATAAGAAATACTGTTTCTACTTCCTCGTTTAATTTCCGATTCATAAGAGACATTTGAAACTCGTATTCGAAATCCGAAATAGCTCTCAGACCCCTAATCATAGCGATAGCGTTCACACTTTTAAGGTATTCGGCTATCAGACCGTGAAATTGAGCAACTTCCACATTTTCTACCGCTCCAATTGACTGCTCGATCATTTCTATTCTTTCTTCAAGACTGAATAGTGGTGACTTTCCCGGATTTACGGCAACCGTGACTATAATCTTGTCGAAGATACGCAACCCTCTTTGAATAATGTCGATATGTCCGTTAGTAATAGGGTCGAATGTTCCGGGATATACTGCGATTTTCAATTTTCACCTCTGTAAATGTTGATTACTGTTTCACCGAACTTTTTCACCCGACCGGGCTCTATCGGCAAGTTTTTACTTACTTTCATAGACGTTTCATAGACGAAAGTACCGGATTGCGGCAAAATATTTATAACTCCCAGCGTTAAACGTGATGAATCAGAATACGAATAAGGAGGATCGGCAAATATGAGGTCAAACTCGCCTTTATTTTTTTTACCGATAAATTTCAGAGAATCTTTTCGCTGAATCTCTACACTGTTTTCTAATTTCATAAGAGTTACATTTTTCTTTATTAACTGAAGTGATTTAGATGATCTGTCAACAAATGTGACAGATTCCGCTCCTCTACTGATAGCTTCTATGCCGAGATTGCCCGTTCCCGCGAATAAATCAAGAACTTTCGAGCCTTCGATATTGCCAAGTACGTTGAATATCCATTCCTTAATCCTGTCTGAAGTGGGACGAACATCGTTACCGGTAAAATTAGCAAGTTTATTACCGCGCAGGGTACCGGATATAATTCTTACCATTAATCAGGAGCGAGCCTTAACTGATCCGATATTAAGGCTCAAATAGATAGACATCTTGGAAACGGCATCGTCTTTGCTCAATACTGATGCTCTTGAAACAGTATATGATGCATCGGATTTTATAAGAGATTCCATGAAAAGTACGATAGATTCATTAGCCCCGTCAGCCGTTATTACTATTGGAATAACAGTTCCCGACTTACCTTTAACTCCTTTTTTTGCATCCAAACTACTCGAAGTCAGTCCTGATTTTGTAAGATAGCCGGACAGAAGTTTTTTAAAGTCGCCCAGATTCATCTTTGTGCGAATTCCACCTTCCATTGCGGGCGCTACTGCGGTAGATTTTACTGATCCATTAAACTGAGTCGCATAATTATATGCCGACAGGTTATTTGTTTGCTCAAATCTAACAGCCCTTAGATTGCTAAGCGGCCATTTTTGACGAATTCTTCTTAACAGCAATGCGGCATCCTCTCTTGAATTTAGATTAATGGCAAGCGTTACTCGGCTGCTCGATACTGCCAATTTCAAATCTCCTGATTCTTCGTCCAAAGAGGTCACAATTGAATTTAATACCTCAAGCAGATTCCTTCCATCTGCCGCCTTTGCTACTACTATATTGGCGGATTTTGGAACCTTTTTCTTACTTTGAGATTTAGGCTTCTGTTTGGGTTTAGATTTAGGTTGTTCTTTTTTGACGTCCGGGTCCCGGGGTTTAATAGTCGATAGTTTTTTCTTAACTTTGCTCTTTTTCCGTACCGAAGCTTTCTTTTTGGGTGATTCATCCATAGAAGATTCATCCGCAATAATGAGAGAGTCATCGGATTTGAAGCTTATATCTTTAAGACTCCACCCTTTTGTGTAGAGGAAATATGCTGAGCCTGTAGCGATAAGTGCGATAAAAATGAGCAAAATATATTTTAGAGCTCCGCCCTTTTTTGCGCTTGTTTCAGGCTCCGGTTCAGACGGATTGGACATATCGGGAACAGCAGTGTCCTCATTATTCAAGAGATCATTCGGCTCTTCGGGTTCCGATGCTTGCTTATTTAGAAGATTTACTTTTACCATAACGTTTTAAGAACCTTCTTCGTTGTCCAACAGCCGAACCGCCATACCAAATGTTTCTGTAAATCGAGCGGGATTATCTTCAAACACTGCTTTATTAACGCCATCGCCCAGCTCTATTTCACTAAAAGGATTAACCTCCATAATCCTGCCATCCCCGTCTTTTTCTAACAACGGTTTTAATAATGCACCCTGCGCAGCACCTTGATAGATATAAATATTATCTACAATTTTCAATGGACTTGAAGGATTATCCGATGAAAGTGAACTGATAATATCTTCCGTATCCTTATCTTTTGAGGACGAGTTAACGATAAAAGTCGAACCATCTTTTTCTTTATGAAACAGAGAGCTGTTTATAAATTCTCCGTCAATTAAATTAGTTACGGTATATTCGTTTTCCAAATATCTAAAAATTGATGTTTTCCCCGATGAAGCCTGTTCATTAAGAAATAATACGGCATTTATTCCTGCAAAAACATCCACATCAATGACCTCAAGCGGAATATCCAGAGAGGAACAAATTGAGTCTAATAGCTCAATCGTTTCATTTTTTACAGATACGGATAGGTATTTACTGAATTTGGGGATTTCTTCTAAAAGCGGGTAAATTGTAACTGCATATTCACCATACGAATCTCCCAACCGTTTTCTCGCCTCCCACTGAATAAATTCGTCTTTTTCTTCTTCCGGAAGCCCGGTATCAACAAGATGAACTTTTATAACTGCTGACTTAGAATCTAATGCGATAGCGATAGATTTCGGTTTTTCAGGTAACGCTTCAATTGCAGGGTTCAAATATGATAATAATTGTTCGGAATTGCCCGAATCAGATCGAATTTCTTCCCATAAATTACTCGAAGCTTCCATCTCGTTAACAGCCAGGAGTTTGTGCTTGCCATTATCCACCCCTAATTCTACTGAACGAATTATGCTTCCTTCCATACTGATACCGACGCATGGAAACTTCTGATTATTATCAGCGCTCAATTTATTCTGCCCCTAAATAGATTATTGATCTCCGTAAAGCCACGATCTATCGCCATCTTCGATGAAACCGTGAATAGAATCAACCATCGAAAAAAATAAAAAATGCCGCTCGTAATAATCCTCTCTTAGCCAGCGTCTTGGCGAAGTAAGTATTGTTCCATCGATATTATCCTTAAGATCACCGAGAGAGAATGAATAGGGTATAGTTCCATTCGTAGTAGGAAATTTTCGTTTAGCTTCATCCGAGGTATCCGGTTCTTGAATCATCATCAGCAGAACCAACGCATCTTCATCATTTTCATATATATCATTCACTATTTCGAGATTTCCATCATTTATGAGCCTATCATCAATAACAAATAGTTCCGGCATTAATTCCGCCTGATGAGATGGTATTTTACTCAAAGCATCAAGTGTATGAATCTCGTAATTGTCTTCCGCAATTACTTCAGCATAAAGGCTTCGGAGTGAATCATCCGCCTCCACCATTGTGATTTTAAAAATTTCCAATTCCTTTTTAATAGGACAGGCGAGATAAATAGTTCTATTTCCCTCTATATTAATCGTATATCGCTCCTGAGCCAACGGACAATTAAATTCATCAACAGATTCCGGTAATGTTAATAATGTGTCTACACGTGCTACAATATCTCCCTGAGTATCTATGACATATACGGAAGTATCTATCATCAGAGTCTCAGCACCGAAGAACCCTGTATCTGCCCTGGCAGAATCCAACACAGCGTTTACCAGCATTAACGCTTCTTCAGGTGAAGTAGGAAATCTGTTAGTTAATCGGAAAAATTCTATTTCTAACTCATAAATATTTTCCAGCCGAGTTCGACATTCTTCCCTGAGTCTATCCTCCTCGCTCCAAAGATATTTTGGAATAAATAGCACTGCTAAGAACAAAACCACCATGACGCCAATTATTATGTCAAAATATTTAGATAACTTTTTTTCATGCAGCTTCAGCACTCTACCTCCCGAGTTTTATTGGTTCTTATACTTCATTGTTGAATCATTTATAATCAGATACGGTTGAATATTTTTAAATTTCTTTGGGCCGATACCTTTGATAGCAAGCAATTCTTCTGCGGTTTCAAAAGGACCTTTTCTGATTCTTCTATCTAACATTCGGCCGGCGATTACTTTTCCAACACCGGGCAGTAATGTCAGCGCATCAAGTCCGACAACGTTTATATTGAGCGATTTTAGAGAACCATTATCGTTAAATTCTATTCCTTGATTTTCTTTTTCAAACTGAGCTTCGAGCATGGAAGTTGTCTCAAGAAATTTTCTGTTCTCGCTTACAAGTAATGGGAGAGATTTTTCCAAGCGCTCTTTTGCTGCCTTCTCCCTGTAGAAATTTACACCTTCGCCCACAAGAAACGCTATAGCAAGAAAACCGATTGCCACAGATTCTTTTTGTGTAAAATATTTATTCATTATTTAAATCTTATGCGTTTATTTTTTAATATAGTATTTCGTCACTAATCTGATATATTAGCAAAGTACCCTTTGCCAATTATTTCAGGTGGTTTGGATCCGTTACTTTTTTCCAGCTTAACCAACAATTTTCTTTGTTCATCACTGATTTTGGATGGGGTCCAAACCTGAATGCGAACCATCTGATCCCCTTTTCTACCGCCTCGTAATCCGGGTAAACCTTTTCCTCGCATTCGTAAAAAACGCCCTGACTGTACGCCCTGTGGGATTTTTAATTTTGCCTTTCCTGTTAATGTGGGCACCTCGATTTCTGTTCCTAAAGCAGCTTCAGAAAAAGTTATCTTTGCTTCGATAAATAAATTTTTGTTTTCTCGAACGAAATATTTATGCTCCTTTTCCTGAATAACGACTATTAAATCACCGGGTGGCCCGCCTCGCTCGCCTGCATTTCCCTCACCGTTTAAGGTCAAATAGTTTCCTGTTGTAACTCCCGCGGGAATATCCACATTTACCTCGCTATTAACCCGTTTTCTTCCCGAACCATGACAATCTTTGCAGAAATTGTCGATGATAGATCCTTCACCGCTACAATTCGGACAAGCGTGAACATTAATAAATTGCCCGAAAAGAGATCTGCTGACTTGCTTTACCTGACCTTGACCCTGACAGACAGGGCAGGTTTTTCTATCGCTTCCTCTCTCCGCACCAACACCATCACATCTATTACACGCTTCATATCTCTTAACTTTTATTTTCCTATTTACCCCTTCGAGTATTTCTTCAAGGGAAACTTCTAATGTAAGTTTTAGATTATTACCGCGTCTTCGTTGTTCGTTTCTGCTTTGCTCGGAGCCGAACCCGCCTCTCCCGCCAAAGCCTTGCTCCATGAAAGTGCGAAGCGCATCGGAAAGGTCGAATGCGTCACCCGTGAATGGATCAAATCCGCCACCGCTCGTTCCCGCTTCCCCGAACTGATCATATCTTGCTCTTTTCTGACTGTCTGTCAATACAGAATATGCATGTGAGATTTCTTTAAAAGTGCTCTCCGCTGTTTTATCTCCCGGGTTACGGTCAGGATGATATTTCATTGCGAGCTTTCTATAAGATTTTTTAATCTCTTCCTCGGATGCTGAACGATCTACACCAAGGGTATCATAATAGTCATTCGCCATCAGAAATTCTGTTTACCTTAACTTTTGAGGGTCGCAATATTCTGTCGCCATGCTTAAAACCTCGTTCAAATTCTTCAATGACTATGTTATTTTCATAGTCAGAATTATTTTCCACCATCATTGCTTCATGCAATTCGGGATCGAATTGATTACCCACTGATTCTATCGACACCACTCCTTTTTCACTGAGTATCTTATTAAAATTTATTTTAATCAGCTTTATTCCTTCCACGAAAGAATCTATACCCTTATGTTCTTTGACCGAGCTTAGTGTCCGTTCAATATCGTCAAGAAGTGGTAAAAAGGACGCTATAGTATAATCTCTTGTCCTATTTATAGCGTTATCCGATTCGCGAACAGAGCGTTTCTTAAAATTCTCATATTCGGCGGCTTGCCTAAGCGCCTTATCTTTAAGTTCATCTATATCAAGCAGTGCCTGCTGTAATTTCGTTGGCTTTTTAGCTCGAGGCTTTTTCTTTGCTACCTTTATTTCGTTGCTCTCTTTAGTCTCTACTTCGATTTCATTATTCATAAATAATCAAATATCCTTCTACCTTTACTTAGAAAATGATTCTGTCAGGGTCTTCGCCGTATGATTCACTATTGAAATTGCTTTTTTGTATTCCATTCTCGTGGGTCCTACCACCGCAAGTATTCCTATCTGATGCCCAAATTTGTATGACGAGGTTACAAAGCTGAGTTCCGAGATTATCGGATCATCCAATTCTTTGCCAATAGTTATGTTTATACCATTCTGATTGGTCGTATCCTGGAGTTGCTTAATAAATTTCTTCTCATTCTCAAGAACCTTCATCAGGTTTCTCATCTTCGCAGGATCTGAAAATTCAGGTTTTGAAAGCATATTCGCCGAGCCGCTATAGGTAATTTTTTCGTTCTCACTGAAGTCAAAGACCCTATCAGCGGAATCAATGAGCAGTTTTACAATGCCTGAACTTTCATTCGTAAAATCGCGACATCTTTGAGATATCGTTTTGCGAATCTCCCTTAACTCAAGTCCTGCAAGCTTTTCATTCAACTTACCGGAAATCATTTCTAAAACATCAGAAGGTAGAGACGATTGAATTTCTAACACTATTGTTTTCGCAAATCCTTCTCTTAGCTGCAAAACTACCAGAACAGTCTGACTTGCAACGGAGTATAAATTGATTCCGGTCAACTCACCATCGAGTATCAACGGCGCAATAACGACTCCCAATTCTGAAGTGAATTCACCTAATAGCGAGCTTGCTGTTGAGAGCAGAGACTCAACATCTACCGCATAAGGGCGAAGCGAATCCTCCACTTCCTCCTGCTGCTCAATACTGAGAATATCGTTTGAGATTAATTCGTTGACATAGAGGCGATAAGCTTTGTCCGTAGGTACTCTTCCGGCGGAAGTGTGCGGCTGAAAAACATAGCCTCTTTCTTCTAAATCATTCATTATGTGACGAATAGTAGCGGGGCTCACCTTCAAATTATTGCTCTTTTTCAGGTTCTTTGAACCCACCGGAGCGGCGGAGGAGATAAATTCTCCAATAATCGCTCTTAGTATATTCTTTTGTCTTCTGTTTAAATCATTCATATTTTCGGTCACAATACCCCTAATTAACCTCGAAAAGTATGATAAAAACGGCTTTCAGTCAAGTTAAAACAATCAAGAATTGATAATATAATAGAGCATTCTCTATCAAATTAGAGTATTGATAAGAGTTCGTACAAAACTACATACTCTCTTTTAAAAATCGACTGACAGACAATCTGCTGCTAAACCACCCGAGAGTCATTCCAAAAAGCAACATTCCGATGTAAATTTCACTGTTTACTTCCACTCGTTCAATTGGGATATACTCTCTCAATATTCTTGAGGCTATCCTGTATCCGATTTCCACGAATCCTACAGCCACCACGCCCGCCATTAATCCTTCAACAATTCCTTCGACTAAAAATGGTCTCCTTACGAAGCTGTCAGTAGCGCCTACAAGTCTCATAGTCCAGATAATATCACGTTTGGCGAAAATTGTAAGTTTTATTGTGTAAGAAGAAATTAATATTGCTGAAATTAGAACGATACCGCCAATGACCGATGCTAATCCTATTAGTATATTTATATACCTGTCAACTGAGACAAGAAGACTCTTCCTGTAATGAACTTCTTCAATATTATTAAGAGCCGCAATTCTTGTGGCTATATACGATGCGTCAACCGCAGTGCCGAATTCAGGCGAAAGTCTTACAATAAATGACGATGGAAACGGATTTGTCCCTAAAATATCCAATACGGATTCTCCGAATTCATTTTCAAATTTTCTTGCCGCCTGCGAAGGGGAAACGTATATGACGTCACTCACTCCTTCTATTTTTCTCACATCCTTGGCAATTTGTATTATCACCTCATCAGGCGTTTCCATTTTGATGAATATCGTTAAATCAAATTGTGAACGGAGGAATTTTACAAATTTCTTCCCGTTCCAGCCGACGACGGCTGAAGTTCCGACCATTGCTATCGCAAATGAGAGAATTAAAACAGCCAGAACAGCGGCGCCTTTTATGCGGCGCAACCCTCTGAATCCTTCACTGATAGAAAATAAGAAGCTCAAATCTTACTCATCCACCATCTGTCCGTCCTCAATTTTTATGATTCGGATATCTTCTCCCTCAATCAGAGAATAATCATGAGTCGCCATAACAACTGCTGTCCCCTGCCGCTGAAGCTTCAAAAGGAGCTCGAGGATGCCGGCTGATGTATCCAGATCAAGATTTCCTGTCGGTTCGTCGGCAAGTATTACATAAGGTTCCACAACAAGAGCGCGAGCGATGGCAACTCGCTGCTGTTCTCCGCCTGACAGATGTTTTGGGAGAAAGTTTCGCCTATGTGTAAGCTGTACATCTGCTATAACTCTCGCTGTTCGTTTTTTCACATCAGCTCTTTTGTGGCCTGTAGCCCTAAGCGCAAACGCGATATTGTCGTAAACACTCCGGTCTTCAAGGAGTCGGAAATCCTGAAATATCATTCCAACTTTTCTGCGGAGATACGGAATTTGGCGACGCGTAATCGTACCCGATTCAAATTCTCCAACACTCACTCTTCCTGATGTGGGAGCAATGGACATATAGATCAATTTAAGGATTGTCGATTTTCCCGCGCCGGTTGGACCCGTAATGCAGACAAAATCACCTTTCGAGACGTCAAAAGTTATCCCCTCTAATCCCACATTCTCCGAGAACATTACGGAAACATTTGCCAGACTAATCATATATTGTTTTTCAGGCTTTATATACTCCCCAGGCAAGAGATAGCCAGCCAAGCAGCCATGCCAATCCTCCAATAGGAGTCACTGCTCCCCAACCACGTTGCCCTGTGAACGCCAGCAGGTACAGGCTGCCGGAAAACAGCACTATTCCCGCAATGAACAACCATCCGCTGTAATTAAGATAACTGGATTTCCACTGCGTTAGCGCCCAAGCAACTATAAACAGAGCGAAAGCGTGATACATCTGATACCTTACTCCCGTCTCGAAAGTTTGGAGCATCTGCTCGCTAATTCTCTCTTTAAGAGCGTGAGCGCCGAACGCTCCGAGAGCCACTCCTAAAAATCCTGTGATTGATGCGATTATGAAAAATGGTTTAGTCATATTATAGAAATCATCCTCTCCCCAATGTGTAAATCGATATTAACAAATAGTGAATACAAATCTTGTGATAATATATGAAATGAAGATGTTAATTGCTTAGAAGTATTATCAGTTACTTTCGGCCGGACAAACAGCTCTCTAAAAAACCGTTCTCCCCTCTGAATCTGTTTTTATGAGCCAAATATCCTCATTGACTTTACCCGTGATGATAAACCCGCCGTCGGAGGTCTGTTGGACCGAACGACCATCTGCGCCGTCTCCCGCTCCATATATCTTATTCCATTCTATTATTCCAAGCGCATCGGTCTTTAGCAGCAAGAGAGCCGTAGCAGCGGTTTCAGCCAAAGCGTTTCCCGTAAGAATATAACCTCCATCGAGTGTTTGTTGAGCTGAGGCGCTGCGACTCAATCCTAACCCGCTGTATGCGCTTCTCCACTCCTCTGTTCCGGCGACATCGGTTTTCAGCAGAATTGGTTGAGATCCGTTTGAGCCACCAATTATATAACCGCCGTCTGAAGTCGGTTTTATAGAGGTAAGCTCTAATATCCCTTGAAATTCCCTAATCCATTCCTCGTCCCCATTCAAATCCGTCTTTATGAGTAATCCTATATTCGGGAAACAACATCTTTCGCCGGCGATAATAAAGCCGCCGTCAGCAGTTTCAATCAGAGAATTGCCATTCTCGAATGAAGAACTCAAATATGTCCTGTTCCACTCTTCAATTCCGTTGGCATCGGTCTTCAGCAGCCATACCTCGCTACCATCGGCTCCCTTTTTTTGGGTTCTGCCTGCTATGAGATAGCCACCGTCTGAAGTCTGTATCACCGACCTACCCGCATCAAAAACACTTCTATCAAATAATTTTTTCCAAAGTTCATTGCCGCCGCCATCTGTCTTTATCAGCAGCACATCGTAAGGGTTTTGCCCGGATATAAAACTATATCCCGCAATTATATAACCGCCGTCCGAAGTCGGCTCCAATGAAAGACCGAAGTCCGTGTCGCCGGTGTCGAAACTGTTGCTCCACTCTTCATTGCCTTCCGAGTCCGTCTTAATAAGTTTCACATCTAAGTTACCGCCAACAAAAATATGACCTGCTATGATGTAACCTCCGTCATCAGTCTGATGAACAGAAGTCCCCTCGTCAGCCAGCGGTTCGCCGAACGTTTTTGCAAATATTGTAACGTCAGATTGAATAAATGTGCCCGGTAAACTCCAATCACTCCAAAACCCCACCGAATTTTGCGCTCTCACTCTCCAGCTATAATTGCTGTTCGCGAGCGCAGTGGTGACCAGCGTTGTCTCCACTGTAGTTTTTTCAAATTCAATTGACGTAAAGGTTGTAGTTAATGAGGTATTGACCTCATATAGAGTTGCAAACTCGGAAGCGTTCCACGCCAAAGCCGGTGTGCTGACTCCGATAATAAGGGCGCCGTTCTCCGGACTTATCAGATCGGGCGCTTCGGGTCCATAAACTGAAAAGTTTCTCGCATCTGACCATTCAGTTTCTTCGCCTATATCATTCACACCTCTGACTCTCCAATAATAAACTCTCTGTGTTAAGGCAGACGTTGTAACACTGATATCAACTATAGATTCTGAATAAGGGATTGCGACAAATTTGACGTCAGTTGACAGTTCCAGGTCATAGCTCACGGCACCGGTCAATTCTCGCCAGCTGATTGACACTTCGTTAGTGTACCGTATAATTTCATTGTCAAAAGGGCGATCTAAAATCAGAGTTAAGGCTAATTCGGAGATAGTAACTGATATAGTATCGGAAGTTCCCACATTTCCCGAGGGGTCTGTCGCTTTCGCGTGGAGGTTGTGCGTTTTGCCGTCAGCCCAAAAAGAGAGATTCCATTCGAAATCAAAAGGCGCTGTGCTTGCAGCTCCAATCTGCACCCCGTCCACACTGAATTCAACTATATCCACAGCTTCATCATCCGAGGCATCTACTTTTATGGTCACCGCTCTTGTCAGTGTGACGCCGTCCGCCGGATTAGTGATACTTATCGTCGGCGGAATAACGTCCGGGTCTTCGCAACCTATCAGGAACGTAGCTATAACAATACAGGTGGCTGATAAAATCTTCATTCGCACAGCACTATACCTCTCAATGAACACTGATATTTATCGGCTGATTTATCAGTATTTCAGATTGAATTATGTGCCCACGGCAGGACTCGAACCTGCGGCCTACGGTTTAGGAAACCGTCGCTCTATCCGGCTGAGCTACGAGGGCAATGTGGGAAATTTATAATAGCTGAGATTCTTATTCCAGTTATATTATCGGATAATTAAAGGAATATCAGACATATAATCCGTTCTCTCTGATATATTCCGATACTCCGCTGTCAATCAAATCTCCTAAATCATCTCCATTCGCTATTCTATTTCTCAGCTCCCGGGACGATACATCATAGAAATCGTTATCAAGCAGTTCCGCCTTCTTGAGAAATTCATTATTATAATTTTTGCTATCAATATCATTTCTCTTAAGAACGCAAACACGGCATTCGGTGAGGATTGATTCGGGCTCTTTCCACTCGGAAAAGCGGAGAAAACCATCAGCTCCCACAATCAGATACAGCTCCTCTGAAGACAAACCATAAAGCTTTTTGACCTGGCGAATAGTATCAATCGTATAGGATTGACCGCCGCGCTTCCCCTCAATATCACTGACTTCCAAATCAGGATGAGCTTCGACGGCGAGTTTTGCCATACTGAAACGATGCTCGAATGAAACAGTGGACTGCTTATCATCATAAGGAGTTTTATACGCAGGAACTAACATTACCTTTTGGAGGTTTTTCTCATTTAAAACGTAAAGAGCCAGCCGAATGTGACCAAGATGAGGAGGATCAAACGTTCCGCCGAATAATCCTATTTTCATAATTTAGGCTAAAATTAAAGTGTTTTTATGCAATGATGTTGAATCAGTTATCTTCTAAAAGGGCTTGTTCTTCAGATTTTTCCGCATTTTCTCTTACCTCAGGCAATACTTCTTGTGCTTTTTTCAGATATTCAGAATCGTCATTACGATTGATAATTTCGATAAGCATTGCCAGCGCATCACTCCAGTTTTCAAGTTTTATTTCACACCTTGCGATGTTCCAGCGCGCCCCTGGCGCAAACTCACTATCATAATACTTATCCAATACCTGTCGAAGGTATATGATGGATGATTTACACTCATCCAATTTTCGATATTGCATTCCGGCATCATATACTTTTTTTGCCAGCTTGAACCTCAATTTATCCAAGCGGCCTTCTGCTTTTTCTTTATTTTCGCTTTGAGGCCATTCCTCAATATATTCCTGATATGCGTCAAGGGCTTTGATCGTATTTTCCTGATCGTGATAAGATTTTGGGGAAAGTATATCGAAACAAAGCGCTCTCTTATACTGGCTTTCATCCACAAGCGGGCTTTCAGGATGTATTCGAACCAACCGCTCGTATTCAGAGATTGCGAGAATATACTCTTTCGAATAGAAATGCGCCTCAGCCAGATAGAATTGTGCATCGTCGCCAATTTCACTTGCCGGTGCGTTAAAGGTAACAAATTTAAATTCGATTATGGATTTGGAATATTTTTTCTTTTGAAAATACTCCATTCCTCTTTCGAAGCGAACATCCACAGGCTCCAGTTCGTTGTTCTTCTTTGAACCACACCCTGTCAGGAATAACGCAATAGCCGATATATATATAATAATTAAAAATTTCATTTTAACATTTACCATGCGATACCGATCGAAAGTGCGTTCACAAATTCGTTTCCTTTTCCGGTTGGTAACGGTTTGACAGATATTTTCAGCGACGCTTCGTCATTTAGCTTTTTAGCCGTAAATATAGCGTCACCCACGGACAATATATGATTGAGTATCGCTAAAGAAGCTGCTGTGGTTGCCAATCCAAAGAAGTCGTTGGAGTCTTTTCTAAGATTCAGATACACCTCCCTTTCTTCCGTTGTCGTTGAATTGGAACCTATAATCGCCCCTTCCCATCCTCTGTTAAACTTATCGTACTTCCCGATATTTTCATAATATTCATTAGTTTTTATCACATTATCATTGGCATCAAGCGGAATAGTATGGCCCTGTGATTGTTCATCTTCTGTCGGATTATACCTGGTAAAATCCCAATATTGGTCTGCAAGAGCCTGATATTCATCCTCCTTATCGCGACCCTTACCTTGAAACGCAGCATAGCCTACCCATAGACCCACTTCAACCGCTAAAAATGCTGCGGCTCGTTTTTTTGAGCCGTTATAGTATTGACCCGCTCCGGGTATAATTGCCGAACTCAGGAAAGATATACCGGGACGTTTCACAACCACTCGATTTCCGGAGCTGTCCTGCGCAGGTGATTCTTCGCTGAAATAAGCAAATTCGACCGTTTCTCCCGAATCAAGAATTATTTTTCTCCCCCTGTTTTTATCGGAAGCGAAAGAATCTGACGCTGCGAGTAAAAGACAGATGGCTAATATTAAATAATTAAATTTCATAATTTTTTTAATAAAGTATTAGAGAAAATCAAACAAAAGCGTAAAATAATATCGCCATTCATTTCCCCGGACGATTCCTTGCTCATCACTGAATTTATCGAGTCCATACGCAGCCTGAAATTCGAATGCCGTTGGAAAAGCATAGAACGAATAAGCGCCAACTCTGATGGAATAACCGACCGTCCGTTTGAATTCATTTATCCTCGCTGTTCCTATCCATGCATCTCCGTATTGGAAGAAAATTCCGCCATATAAATCCCTAATGTAAAGGTTTAATAAAGCCTTGTTAATCCCATTTGATATAGGAGCATTTAACGTTACCGTGCCGAGTATTTTTCGCTCGCCACCATAGCTGTAATACGAATATCCTTTCATCCCAAGGAGGCCTCCTCCAAAGTAGTGGAGAAAGTCGTTTACGTTATTAGAAATATAACCACCTTCTATATTCAAGGCAAGTGCGCTATTGCCGGGAAGGCTGAAATATTTATCAATATTCAAATCCAATTGCTGATAATTAAATGGGATAAAGACCTCCTCAATTGTTCCGAAATCTTCATTTCGAGCAAAATCAACTATGAATTTATCCCGCTTATATGCGTATGATAAACGCCACCGCATACCGTTATCTCTCGCAATATAACTCTTTGCAGTTCTCTCTCTATTGTCTCTTCCCCATTCCACCGATGCCGACCTACCTATGAAGTAATCATAACCGAACGAAGTTTTAACTAAACCACCGAAATCATCTATAAGAAATCCTGATTGAGAGGCAGAATAAATACTATACGTTAGTCTGAAAGTGAACTGATCTTTCACTCCCCTGTAAAAAGTCATCCCCGGAGACACTTCCTTTAGATTGAACTTTATATCAAGTGGAGTAGTTTGACCGGGTAACACCAACGAATCTACTACGTTTTGTGAAATCCCGTACGCTTCAATAAAAATATTAGGCGATAAACGATTGAAATCGAATCGAAGGTATAAATCGTAATCGTAATCCTTGTTGATTGTTGCTCCTCCGATGACACTTATTTTATTGAGCAGCTCGTTGGAGAAAACATATCCACCCACCTTTACGGTGCCGTAATCAATCATCAATCGAGGCATAAAAAACGTAGTCATGGTGGTGGCCACATACTCTTTTGATTCATATTCCGGGAGAGAATTTTGGTCATAATCAACTGTTGGCAAAGTCTCCAGATAGTTATTATAAACCGAATGTTCAGGTTTTACCTCGTTTCCCAGCTTCAATAGCGAAAGTTTATATTCTGTCCCCTCAAACCGCGAATAGCTCAGTTCTCCTTTTGAAGAAACCGACGGCATAAAAGCGCCGCCTGTAACATTAGTCCATTGTTTAGTCTCACTATTGGTCAAATCATATGAATAAATATTGAATATGCCCGTTTTATCGGAGGAATAATATATTTTTTCGCCATCAGGCGAAAAGACAGGGTGACGTTCATCCGCCGGGCTATTCAGAAGCATCCTGAATTCGCTGCCATCGGCATTAACGAGCGCAATATCTCTTCCGTTTTCTGTAGAAGTTTCAAAGAGTATTGAATTTCCGTCAGGCGACCAATCCAATTTATAGGCTTGTCTTATCTCCTCAAAACTCAATAATTCTCTTATCGTTTCGGTCTTGATATCGTAAACCATCAAACTGCTTGCGCCGTCATTAGTAGTGACAAACACAATCTCCTTACCATCAGGAGAGAATGCCGGATACCTTCCTCTGCTTCCGTGAGTGAGTCTTTTCTCTTTCTTTTTCTTAATATCGTAGCGGTACAGATCAAAATATGTCGATCCGTGTTTATCCGGCTTACTTACCCTGCCGTAAACCAGCTCGTTTCCGTCGGGTGACCATGAAGGTGAAGTACCGACTGAAGAAGCGATTTTCTCACTATTTCCATTCTCTGCGTTGAACAGCATTAAGTCAGTACGTCCAAAAGATATATGATTCTTGCTCGACAGATAAGCGATTTTGTTGCCGTCTTGCGACCATGTAGGAAACAAATTCGCGGCTCCACCTTTGCTTATTACCGTTCCCTCTGCAAGGTTCTGCTGAATGATATTGGTGTTGCCAGTGTAATCAATGCCAATTTTTCTTTTCCAATCTTCAAAAACTATCTCTCCCTCAATCCCTGTTGCCTTCTTTATAGCGCCGGAGATGGAAATCGGAAGCGTTGAGGAAAATGCTTTAGCTATCTTACTTATTGATTGTTCTCCGAACCGGTCAGCAATATAGGTTATAAATGAATATCCCTGATTATAAACACTCTCGTTTCCAATGCCGACTTTCCCGAAAACCGCCATATCATCCAAGTTTAACAGAGACCCGTTGAGTGACCGCTCCCTCAATAACATATCCCTATGAGAATCCCAATGGTCATACTTTAATGTACCGCTGTTATACTGAGCCGCTCCTTCGGCGAACCACAAAGGCACCGTAAGTCCCGCGTAAGGATAGGAAACTATCCCATTTGGAAATCCTCTGACGACATCATCACGTCGTTCATTCTCATACCTAAACCACTGAAAATAGAGAGCCGGAATATGTCTGTTGAATCGCATTGCTGCTTGCATTGACACTATATGAGTAAATTCGTGAGTAACCACATCCCGAAGCCAGTTATGCGTTCCGCGGAGGTCGTAGTCCATAGGTAACGCCCAGATAACGATTTTATTATCATAAAAATATGCGGCGCCGTTGGATATATCGTCAGTGTCCTGAATTATAAAATGAATCGGGTTCTGAGGCTCATAATTATACAGAGCCGTAACGGGATGATAGATTTCCTCTGCTATCTTTGCAACACGCCCAGCAGAAGTTTCCAGCCCTTGATGATAAGTTACGCTAAAATGTTCGGTCTCGATCGTTTTCCAATTTAATTCTGTATGGTTATTACGTTGAAATTGGGCATTAACAACAACATTTGCGGATAATAAGTAAGCCAGAATTAAACTGAAAAATCGGAATAGCGTCATTTTACAACTGCCACTTTAATAACTTTAGACGACAGCCCGCCGGATAATCCATGAGCGGTTACCCTGGCTAAATAGACTCCGCTTGACACGTTTTTTACATTCCAAACCGTTTCGTTATATTCATTTTGAACTATGTTGGAGTTAAGCAATTTTGTTACAAACTCACCTGCCATATCAAATATCATTATATCAACACTGCCGGATTGATTAACAAAATACCGTATCCGCACTTCACTCCCTTCCACGGGATTCGGATAAGCGAACACTTTATCCTGAGCAAGCAGTTCATTTATTCCTACAGGAGGTGAACTCGGTGAAGCGGGAGCAAAATTTGTTCTTTCGTTCGAGCCGGCAAATGCGCTCCACGGAAGATAAGCCGGAGTATTTCCAGCTGTTCCGTTACCGGGCACAGACCACATATACAGCCAACCATCGTCACTCGTTGCCACGATTTCCATTGCGCCTGACGGAATCGCATCAACTATAACAGGCGTTGAGCTCACGCTTGCTCCCGTTGAAAGAGGAAAACCTTCCGCCACAGTTCCATCCGAATGATAACCGTAAATCTTTCCGTCAGGAGCTCCGAAAATTATTTCCGGTGAACCGTCGCCGTCAACATCTCCTATAACAGGCGACGATAATATCTTACCGACCGGTTCCGGAATACCGATTGTGACAGGGAAATTTTCCACAAGTGTCAAATTCCCGTTAAACGCCCAAAGTTTATTATTCCCTGTTATTATTATCTCAAGTTCACCATCTTTATCTATATCTGCCATTGCGGGAGAGGAAAGTACACTGTCGCCCATATCATATTCATAATCAGCGTTGACCAGATCCGTGTTTGTACCGATAAAAACCCTCACAATTCCTTTCGCGGAAATAGTCACAATTAAATCTTCGGGTTCAGAACCAAGCGATTTACGGTTCTGTAAAAAATTACCGGAAATAATATTGTCGTTTGAACCTTTGACAGCTTCACCATCCGGTAATGTCATACTTAGAATTTCAATAGCGGATGCAGTCGAATTAATCAGATTCCCGCTGCTGTTAATCTCCGAAATTGTGCCGCTTAAGCTGCCTACATAAACTCTTCCGTTGGATACAATTGGAGTTGCTAACACTTCTTCGCCAAGATAGATTGACCAGGCGCTGTCGGCGCGATTATCAATAACCGCCCCTTCTTCCGGCTCATACATTATCACTTTGCCATTTTTAGTAACTACCACAACTTCAAGTGTATCGTCTCCGTCTATGTCGCTTATTGCGATATTACTAATAGAACCTACCGAATCTGCGAATATTCCGATTCTATGGCTTGTAGTTACATTTCCGAATGTGGATACTATATTTTCTGTATCACCACCTCCCAAGTAAACTAATGGAAGTCTATCGAGTATCAGTGTCCAGCCGTGTATAGTTCCATCCGACGTTGCCACTAATATCTCTATATTTCCGTCTCCATCTAAGTCGGCAACTGCAGGAAAACTCCTTCCCGCTCCGGCGCCCAGATATAATGGGAACCCCACAGCAAGAAAGCTTGAAGCAACATCAAAGGTCATTCTTAAACCCGCTTTGGAAATATTTGTTATACTAATTCCTGTTTTGCCACCTGCGTTACTATTGCTGTTTGGGCTGGTCTCAGGCGTAAATGCCACTGTGGAATCAGCATCCGCTTCCCAATCAGGATTTTGGAAATACCAGGCGGGATTCTTAGCGTAAAAAGGATCCCAAGGCGTGCCGTTTTCAGAACCGCCCCCGGGCTGCAAGAATCCAAATTCTTCTCCTATATCCTGCGAACCGTCCCCCTCTTCAAGATCTACTCCCCTGTTTTCTTTATCTGTATTAATCCGGTTTGTGGAGTAAAACTCTTTCACGACAGATTCATTTATATGCCAGATAAGCAGTCCCGAGCCGGGAATTCCCGCATCATAATTTGATACACTAACTATTACGCCGCTTCCTAAGGAATCAAACTTTACATAAGCGGTATCTCTTCCGACTATAAGCTCTTCGAATCCCGTTTTATTTGTTGTAGCTCTGCTTCTGTTTTCAATCAAAAAATATTCATCTGAATTGATTTTAATAGAATAATATTTAATGCCAAACTCGTCAGCGGCAGTGAATATTTCTCTTCCTTCACTCGGATATGCTGGTATATCCAATTCCCATCCCATAAATACTCTGCTGAATGCGCTCGGGCGAGCTGGGACAGCTCCATCCATATTATTTGAACCTTGATCCATCAATCCCCATTTTCCGATTCCAGGGTCGCCAGTATCCGTGTTCCATAAAGAGGGTAATCCTAAAAACCTGCCGAACAGCAAAGTAATAGTACCATTTAGCGCAATATTGAAACCATCCTGACTTTGTGTTTCCGGAAGTATCAATCCGGTGGTAACTCCCAAACTTTCTAATTGGGAAAATTCAGAAGAAGCCAAATTCAGCTGAAGAAAATCTCTGTCGAGCAAAGCCGAGGGAATATCGAACGGTGTGAGGTCGAGTTGAAATGTAAAATCCTTTCCAACTCCAGCATGAAAAACAATAACTAAGTCAGTTCCCGAGTAATTTCCCGCATCATCCGCAGCTAAAATTACAGATTCGTAGAAAAGCTGCGCCAA
This sequence comes from Candidatus Neomarinimicrobiota bacterium, assembly GCA_022573815.1. Lineage (NCBI taxonomy): Bacteria > Pseudomonadati > Fidelibacterota > Fidelibacterota bacterium. The sequence continues at coordinate 120,692 of JACZTG010000001.1, read as the reverse complement.
CCGTTTATCATTGGTTTCTTCATCTGATTTCGGGCTATAAAACCGCATCGGATTTTGAAGATCATACACGCTATCCGTTAGAAGCGGGAATACGGTTGAATTGATCCCACCAATTCCCCATCGGGATTGACCTACCGAATTAAAATAATTGTTAAGCGATTCCAAATGCGCCTGAAAATATCTCCGGTTATGCGGCGGCGGATCGAATATAAAATCATCGCCTGCCGATGGTGATGAAAGATCGAACAATCCGTTTCCCGTCGTACCTTCTTCGTCATCTTCCACAAACTGAACCCTGATAGCCGCTATTGAGACACTTTGACTTATAACAGAACTCTTTAAACCTGAAGAATAATTATGAAAATTAACTCTGTATCCGTTTTCCGCCGCTTCAATTCCTGATACAAAAAATAAGATTATAACGAAAACGAATGTTTTTATTCTATCGGGAAACAGATTCAACATTGAATTCGCTTTTTGAGGACCGGCAACTGCCATGCACCTGTGTAAAATTATTAGCTGAAGTGTTCTAAAAAGCCAGATTAAAACTTAAACGCATAGTGTTGGTAATCGGATGTCCTTCGGGACCATCTACGTAGCCGAAATCGAAACCTAAGGTATTATACCTGAGACCCACACCAACAGTTTTAAAAAGTGCGACACTATTATCTGTATCTTTAAGTAAATAATCTCTGAATACGCCGGCTCTAAGCGCTACCACCCCTGAATACCAATATTCGACGCCAAAATTATGAATGATCTTCTGCCATTCAATATTTGCAGAATCATCAGTCCACGAAGTAACAAATGCTTTGTAAAATGGATCTTTATGGGCTTCTTCATCAGTTCCAATGTCAATTATGTCATTGCCGTTTAAATCTCTATCAGGATATGAAGCCACGAGAAGCTTGTTCATATCATACACTATTCGCAGGGAATTAAATTCTCCATCGAAGAGCATATATGAGAGACCCATTTTTAAATTCATCGGCATCGGATCAGCCTGATTAGCATCAATAAATGCGATGTCCGGACCTATATTAGCAATAGCAATACCCAAATCAAGTCCGCCGACAATTTTATCTCGAGCTAACAGACCTACATCAAATGCGAAGGAAGAGGATGAGCCGCTTCCTTTTTCCTGTCCGGCTCCAAATGGCGCCAGGTCCTGATGTACGAATTTAACGCTAATTCCTACCGCAGAATTTTCACCGAGATCCGCGGCGTAAGTGCCTGCTACCGCAAGCATAAAAGATTGAAAGGTACCTAATGCATCAGGTGAACTTTCTCCGGTTCTCACCTGTTCTCCGAGATCAAGGTATATTATATGACCTCCGATTGAACCAAGACCCTCTACATATTGGCTATAACCTAAGAAATTATAACTGATGTCATCGACTAAATTTGGAAGCCACTTCGCGCGCATAAATGTTAGATTTTTGCCTTCCGCCCATGCAATACCGGCAGGATTATAAAATCCGCCAACCGCGTCATCGGCTAATGCAACATTCGCTTCGCCCATCCCGCTTGCGCGCGCACCCGGAGCTATCAATAAAAAAGGCGCGCCAGCTTCGCCTTGAGCTTTTAATGTTGTGGTATTAAATGTAAGAGCCAGCAGAAAAAGGGCTGCTATTACAGTTCTTGTCATCAGTTTCTCCTTTAAAATCTTTATTCGGAACGGTTGCTTTAGAACAACCTGCCCGTAATCCTTAAAACCCGGTGATACTTTTTGAACAATACTGTAACAATAATAATATATGCCCTCTTTAAATTTTATTAGTCAGCGCACCAAGGTAGTATCACACGAAAGAATTGTCAAGACCTTTTCTATACGCCATTTTTTAAATTTGTGTGCATTTAAAAATTATACATCGGAGAATAGTAATAGTTCCCCATAATTAAATTAAAAAAACCTTAATTAACCGCTAAAAATAAGTAGTGTCACATCATCCTGGGCCGACAAATCAACAGCGTGGCTTTCTACTTCCTCTATTATAGAGTTTATCAGCTCCTCAGGGGAAGACTTTAGGTTTCTTTTTACATGGTTCTTTAAGCCTTCCTCGCCGAATTCTTCACCTTTTTCGTTTTCTGCTTCCGTAATTCCGTCTGTGTACATTACGATAGTGTCCCCATCATCTAACACGACATTTCCAACCTTATAAATTGCTCCAGCCATCACCCCGATTATTAAACCTCCCTCTTCGAGCTCGGTCACATTACCGTTTTGGGAGAATATTAGAGGTGGGTTATGGCCCGCATTGCAAAACGTGAATGTTCTTTTGTCAGGGTCAAGAATCCCGATGAAAAAGGTTATATATTTATCCGCTGATGTATTTTGATACAGGATATTATTTATCCTTGCCACCATTGAACCAAGATTTGTATCAACATTGACTAAGGCGCGCAAGCTTGCCTGCAGATTCGACATAAGCAGTGAGGCGCCGGCTCCCTTTCCGGATACATCAGCGATAGCTAGCGCTATTTTACCGTTATCCAATTTAATCACATCAAAGTAATCTCCGCCAACTTCCAGGCTGGGAACATTCTTCCCGAATATCTTCCACCCGCCGGAGACATTGAAATCAGATGCAAGCAGACCTTGTTGTATTTCCCTGGCAATGTTCAGTTCTTCCTGCAACCGTTGTCTTTCAAGCGATTCCTTAAAGAGTCTCGCATTTTCTAAAGAAATTATCACCTGTCCGCCCATGGTATGCAGAAGCTGTAAATCGTCATCAGAAAATTGTTCTGTCCCTCTTTTTTCCTCTATACAAAGCACCCCTTTATTTTCACCCTGGATCGAGAGAGGAATAGCAGCAGCTATTTGAGCCTTGGCAAGTATGCCGTTTAGTTTATCTTTCTTTTTCTGCACAAGCAATATTTCGTTTAAATCTTCCAGCTCTTTTAAGCACGGATGAATACTCTCAACATGCTCGCCGCTGAAACCTTTATTGTGAAATATCTTTAGAGAGTCGTCGCTGATTAAATAGATTAGAAACCTGCCTACCATCATTTGCCCCATCAGAGCATAGCCGAATTGTCTTACTATAGTCTCCTGATCTAACGTGGAGTTTAATTCTTTACCCAGTTCAAAAAGAGTCTGGAGTTCCTGATTTTTTCTGTCGAGTCCCCGGTTTATACTGTTTATCTTATCTATGGATAGTGCGTTTTCTATTGATGAAGCTGTTAAAGACAGTAGCGAAGAAACATAATTTATTTCTTCTTTCTCATATTCGTCGTTTTTGAACCTTTTTCCGAATGCAAGGAGACCCATCAATCTGCCTGCTTTCATCATAGGAAACAACACTTCAAGGTCTTCGCTTTCTAAATAATCCCTCAAGGGCTCATCTTTCTTGAGCGCTTCCAACTTGCAAAATTCTTCCGGTAATTTATTGTATTTTATTACCGTCCCTTCTTCAAATTGATTAAGTCCTTTTGCCTTGCAGAGACTGAGTTCATCTTTATCTTCATTCATGATGATAAATACAGATTTCTGTATCATCAATCTCCCCATTAATGAGAGAAGCATCTGTCCGATAATGGAATCGAAATTAGTTAAGCTATCCAGTCGTTTGCTTACTTCAAAAAGATCATGCAGATCCTGCTCTCTCTCTTCGAGATATTTTCTGTTTGTGTTATTATATTGCATAAATGGCAGAAGTAAAATACGACTGTATCATTACTTATTCAAAGGAATTGGAATTCATCTTTTAATCTGCACTCTCCTGCGGTAAAAATTTTATCATATGAACGGAATTAATGTTATCCTTTTCCTTCCTAAAATCAATCTCGTCCATTGTATTTTTCATAATGTGAATTCCTAATCCGCCCTTTTCCAATTTTATAAGGTATTCCTCTAAATCAAGGGTTTCATAAACCTCTGAATCAAATCCTTTACCCGTATCAGATATGATAATAGTTATTTTTTCTTTATCATACTTGACGTTTATTATAATATCCTTGCCATCGCCACCCCTATATGCGTGTTTTATAACATTTGTGCATCCTTCATCAACCGCAAGCGCAATATCACAGCACGCTTCGTTCTCAAATCCCGCTTTGTCGGAAACATCCATTATAAAATCACGAATTATTTTCAGGTTTGTGCTGCGAGTGGGAATTTTCAGTATAAAATCTTTGTTGGACACTATTCTCTCCCCGTTTAGCTTTTGCTTTCGAAAGCAGTTTCAGCCTCTTTCTGAGTATCGAATATGTCATACAAACTCGGGAATCCCACTAAATCAAATACTCTGTAAATTTTCTCGCCCATATCAGACAGCTTGATATCTCCATCATGATTCCGTATCTCTTCGATATTTCCCATAATAACTCCCAATCCGGCGCTTGAAATGTAATCAAGTTCCTTGAAGTTCAGGATGAGTTTATATCTTTCTGCATTGGTCAACTCGAGTATTAACGATTCGAATTTTGTTGCTGTATGAGCATCAAGGTATCCTCCGACGTGAATTACCGAGACTCCATTAATGTCTTCTCTCTTCAATATTATGTCTGTTTGCATTTATCTCTCCCTGCTATTTACGTTCTGAAACGCTTATTGTTACTTAATTTTCATAATAATCATCGTTATATCGTCATGCACATCTTGTTTGCCGATATGTTTCCAAATATCATTAATCAGGTTGGCTTTTATCTCTTCGCAGCTCAAGTGATAATGTTTTGTTAACGATATTCTCAATTTTTCTTCTCCAAATTCCTCCTGATTATGATTCATCGCGTCCGAAGCGCCGTCAGTGTAAAAGAAATAAAGCTCGTCACTTTTAAGCTTTATTTCCGCTTCTTCGATAACTTTATCGAAGATATCGCCTTTATCCATACCTAATCCTATCCCTTTTGGCTCCAATTCGGACCATTCGTTCTCTTTTTCGAGATAGCGCAGTATAGGCATATGTCCGGCTCTTGAGTACTTCATTTTATGTTTTTTACTGTCCACAATGGCGTAGGTAAGCGATATAAAGGAGCGGCTGTCCAGATTACCGTATAGTGCGCGATTTACATCGCATAATATTTTACGTGGTGAATCATAAATTCTGCTGTAGGCTTGAATCATCCCTTTAATTTCGGCCATATAGAATGCAGCTGATGTTCCCTTGCCTGAAACATCGCCGATAACAAGTCCGATACGATTTTCATCAATCTCAATGAAATCAAAATAATCGCCGCCAACTTCATTAGCCGGCATACTGGCAGCAGCGATGTCGAAATCATCGGGTAAATCCGGAACACCCTTCGGAAGAAGATTCAGCTGTACTTCGTGGGCAAGTCTAAGCTCATGTTCGAGTCTTTCTTTTTCGATGGACCCTTCAACCAATTTAGCATTTTCCAATGCGATTACTATATGATTTGAGAATGCGCCTATTAAGTCTATGTCGTCATTATCATATCCGTATTCTTCATTCATTCCGGCGTAGAGAATACCTATAACTCCCGCTTCGGATATAAGGGGATATCCTATAAGTGATTTTATTCCTGCATTCCAGAATTTTAAGTGCTTGGTGCTTTCTTCTCTTGCCACATCTTGAGAAATCAAAGGTTCGCCGCTTTTAAAAATCAGGCCGCTTGTTCCCTCGTCAATTTTAAAACTCATATTATTTTGTTGCTCTTCTGTGAGTCCATGACTTGACATAAGGTAAAATTCGTCATCATCAGGCTCTCTTAATACCAACCACGAGTATTGTGAGTTGGAATATTCAGCAGTGAATTCTGAAATCATCTCCGTGAGTTTACTTACATCTAAAACCGAACTCACCGCCCGGCTGAGACTTTGAAGAGACTCAATATCTCTTATTTTCCGGTCGAATAACGTTGCTGTCGGAAGGTGAAGCAGTAAGCCAACCATTCCAAAAAACGTATATATAGAGATTGAAGTTGTGGCAAGATGTACAAATATTTCTACACTGTAGCTATATTCAAATAATGCTGATGCTATAACCAAATCCCTTAAAAAATATGATCCGGCAACTAAAATCATACAGAAGAGTAAAACCAGGTATTTTTGACTCTTAGACAAATAAGCGATCCATGAAACCCTAAACGAATTGAATATTGCGAATCCGATTGGAATCATCACTATGCCCAATATTTGCTGAAAATCTTTTGAGCTTAATCCGCCATATATAGAAACCATAGAAATTGATATGATTAGCGCGGCAAATACTTTGCCGGTATTTTTTTTTCTTTTAAAGTAGATGAGGTCCCGAATTTGGATCAACCCTATAATGCTTAAAAAAGAGTAGATTATGGATATCAATACATATCCATTGAGAGTACCGAATATTGGGACTAAAACAAATTTGTGAACGACGGAAACTACAAAAAATGCTATAACAACGAAAAGTAATACTCTGAATTTTGCTGTTGTCTTGCCGGGATTAAGAATCTTCAGCGAAGAGAGAAGAGGCACAAGTCCTGCGATAGCTCCAAGAAGTAATAATTCTCTTAGCCACGCTAATACTTCTACTACACCGGTATTAATCTTAAATACCGTATCTCCGATGTAGACAACAAAAAAAACCAGCAAAGGCAGAAGTAAAAGAATGAAGTTTTTAGAAAATGCTTTCAATTTCTTCTATAAAATTTAAATCCTATTTCTTTTATCTACAATTCGGGCAATTGCGGGAAAATTCAAAGATTTGAATGAACTTATATTTTCCCCTGTGCTATTGGATAACACATCAATTTTAACTTCCCCTGAAGCAGTGTTCAACACTGTAACGTTCATATTAATTGGATTTACTCCTATCCACGAGGGCTGAGAATATAGATTCATTATTTCCAGTATACGGCTTCCTACGATTGATAGTTTTACTAAATCTGCGATGCCATTCTCATCGTCATCAGCAATAAGCCACACATCGCCTGTAGAAGGCACAACCGCAGCTAAAAATGCATTTTTAATATTAGTTATTAAAGTTGTTTCCCCCGATGCCTTTACCCAAAATATATCACCGTTTGACCTGTCTATGACATACGCCGTTGCTCTATCCGCGTCCAATGCAAGGGTAAGGTTTCCGCTCGCAAAGCCTGTGGCTGAAATCTGTACAAATTCACCATTTCTATTCTGAAATATTTCAATTGATTTTCCCTTACTGTTCACTACCCAATAATCCCCTCTTGCGATATCCAGCTGACCGTATATTGCGTCTCCACCTGTATTTAGGGAATCGGAAAGGACCCATTGGGATTGGTTTATCATTGCGAAATGAAACAGAGCGCCCGAATTGCCGTTTGTTAACCAAATTTCATCTCTGAGCATATCAAAATCCACATCAGTCGGATCCGAAAACATTTGAGCGTTCCCCTCAGCATTTGTCAAAAGTAATGGTTCAGATCCTTCGAAAACCAAATTAAGAGTCTTATTCGATCCATCAATGTAGTAAATATAACCGTTTCTTTCATCGATGTCGAGCGCCACCGGCAGCGTCAAGTTATCAAAAAAATTTCCGGTAAAATGAGCTGCATCATGAGTCAATTCACTTAAAACATCGCCCTGAAAGTCCAATACCCAAAGGTTAGTGAATCCGGGAATAATTCTCACAATTTCTGACGGGTCGGATTCTCTGATGCCGTCAAATATCGCAGTTATCTTATATTCATAAATAAAATCAGCAGTCACTTCTGTGTCGCTGAATGTATTTAAAGCAATATTTACTGTATCGTATAAAATAAATTCGCCTTCATTCTCTGAACGATAAATGTTATATAAATCAAGATTATCATCACTGATTTTATCCCAATTTAACGTTACCTTCAGCTCGTCGGACATTACGCTTAAATTAAATTGTGTGGTAATTCCGTTGTCGTTTCCGCCATCCGTTAAATCTCTCCCGTCACAAGAAAGAAGAATGAAAAAAAACGCCAAAATTGGGGCGCAACTAAAGTTTCGCGCGAATGAATTTGGTTGAGCGCTCTTTATTTCACTGCCTCGTACATTCCCCACATTGGTAAGAATATTCCCAGAGCTATAATCAGGATAAATACTCCGATTACCACTGTCATCAATGGCTCAACAAGAGCTGAAAGCCTTTTTGTGAGATAATCCACCTCTTCATCGTATTGAACGAAAATACTTCGCAGCATTTCGTCGAGTGATCCCGCATCCTGTCCTGTCCGTATCATCCTTATAGTCATTGGAGGGAAAATGGTTCCTTTATCAAGTGCATCAGCCAAGCTTGCTCCGATTTCCACTTCGGATCTTGTTTGATCTATCTCACGACTTATAGCTGCATTCCCTGTAGTCTCCGAGCATATTTGCAGAGCTTCTATTATATGAATACCACTGGAATTCAGCGTTTCAAGCATATGCGTAAATCGCGAAATCGCATTTTTCAGGAACAGCGTTCCGAAAATCGGGAGTTTGAGCTTAAATCCATCCCAAACCAATCTTCCTTGCTGAGTGCCGAGAACCCGTTTAACAAGAAAAATAGTCAGTCCTATTCCGATAGCCGCCAGATACCAATAATCTGTTATAATAGTATTTAGAGCCAGCAGCATCCGCGTGATGAATGGAAGTTCTACCCCTGATCGCTCAAACATAACCGTAAATTTCGGAATAATAAACGTAACAGCAAAAAAGAATGCCATCGTTAAAGCAATCATTACAATTATCGGATATCGCATAGCACTTTTGATGCTTTTTCTGACAGATTCGTCATGTTCCATAAACTCACTCAATCGTTTTAGCACATCTTCAAGCACACCGGCGCTCTCTCCTGCCCGTACCATATTCACGTATAAATTCGAAAAAGTTGTGCGATGTTTCATAAGAGCGTCAGAATAGCTGGATCCGGCGCTTACATCGGTTATTACCGTCTTTAAAATTCCTTTAAACCGTTCATTTTCCTCCTGGTCATACAACGCGTCCAATGCGGACACTATCGGTACGCCTGCACCGATGAGCGTAGCAACCTGGCGGGTAAAGTTGGCTATCTCTTCAGTTTTGATTTTTTGAAATCTGTCCATAAATGACGGACCTTGATTGATTTCTTTTTTCTCTTTGATCTCTAATGGAAAATATTCCTGAACATCAAGGTATTCATTTACTTCCTGTTTAGAACCAACGTTCAAAGTTCCGGTGAAAATTTCGCCTTTCATATTCTTAGCTTTATAAGTGAATTCCGGCATCAGATCTCCTGAGAGTTCACAACTCTTATTTCTCTTCTAACTTTAATGTTATACCGTTTCAGCTTGTTATACATTGTTGCTCTTGTTATACCAAGCGCTTTTGATGCTTGTCTGATATTTCCGTCGGTGATTTTCAATGCGTTCAATATAGCGTCCATCTCTACTTTTTTCAGTGTAGGGATTGTCATCGTATTAATTTCTTTTTCCAATGATATTTCATTTTGGACTTCGAGTTCCACACTCTCGCTCAACGAAAATGACTCCGGGTATAATACACCGTCTTTTGTGCTCACAATCGCCCTGTTTAATGAATTAATGAGTTCTCTTACATTTCCCGGCCAATTATTTTGACTGAGATAATCGTATGTATCAGGAGGAATTATTATATTTTTATCACTATTCCCAATCATATTCATTAACGTTAATGAAGACAACAGCGGTATATCCTTTCTTCTTTCTCTAAGCGATGGAAGCGTTATAGGATAAACATTAAGCCTATGAAACAGATCCTCCCTGAATCGTTTTGCTCTTACTTCCTCAAGCAAATTCTTATTTGTAGCTGTAATCAATCTAACCCTCACATCTTTTCGGACTATTCCTCCCACTCTTTCCAGCTCGCCTGTTTCTATAAATCTCAATATCTTTGCCTGCAGCGGTAAACTCATATCCCCTATCTCATCAAGAAAAAGCGTTCCGTTGTTTGCGGTCTCAAATTTTCCTGTTTTTTGGGCAACCGCTCCTGTAAAGGCCCCTTTTTCATATCCGAAAAGTTCGCTTTCCTGAAGATTTTCCGGTATGGCGGCACAATTCACTGAAACAAATGGTTGGTCTTTCAATTTTCCGAACCGGTGAATAGTTCTGGCTGCTACCTCTTTTCCCGTTCCACTCTCTCCGTTTATCATTATACTGATATCCGAATCCAATATTCTGTCTATTTTTATATATAAATTCTGTGACGCCTTGCTGGTTCCGTCCAAATCGCCGTATCCCTGAAGGAACGGATGAAGCAGCTCAGCTTTACTTAAAGATGGAACTAATTCGACAAAACTCAGCGCATCTTCAAGACAGTCAGATAGTAATTCCTGAATTAAGGGTTTGAAAACAACATCAAATGCGCCTCCCTGAAACGCTTTAGTAATATCTAAATTATTATTTGATTCAGCCATTAGGATAATTGGAGTATGCTTACAGAGTCTTTTCATCTTTTCCAAAACTTTTAGCGGATTTATGAGCGGAAGATTCATACTCATAAGGACTATTTCAGTTTTATGGACAGCAAGCCAATCAAGAGCATCAAATCCACCGCTCACGGAGTTCACGTCCCATCCTTCCCGTAATCCTGTTTTTTTCAGAGCCTTTCTGGTCGAACTATCCGGTTCTACAATAAAAAGTCGACGCATAATTATCCTTGTCTAATTATAAATTCAATTTTGTTCAATCGTTGAATCACCAACTGCTCCATTCAATTCATCCTCATCTGCGCTGCTATAATCATCATCATAATCAGAGGCTGTGATTACCATTACTTCTTCTATTGAGGTCAATCCCTTTTTAACTTTTTCCAAACCCTCCAATCGAAGAGTTTTCATTCCGTTTTTCACCGCTTCTATTTTTATCTCTGCCGATGTGCCGCCATTGAGAATTAGGTTCACAATTGCCTGATTGGGAATTAACACTTCGTATAATCCTATCCTTCCCTGATAGCCGGTTTTTCTGCATGACATACATCCTACAGGCTTTCTGAAGATAATATCATCTGACGGTTTTAATCCGAGCGCTTTTAGTTCTGTCTCTGTAGGTCTGTATCTCTTAGCGCATTCATTGCACAATTTCCTTACCAGTCTTTGGGCAACTACTCCTCTCATCGTCGATGCCACAAGAAATTCTTCTATTCCCATATTTATTAATCGCGTTATGGCTCCCGCTGCGTCATTGGTATGAACAGTACTAAATACCAGATGGCCTGTGAGAGCAGCTTGGATTGCCAATGCACCCGTATCAAGGTCTCGAATCTCCCCGACCATTATCACATCGGGATCCTGCCTGAGAATACTTCTCAGCGCAGTACTGAAACTCACTCCGGCTTTGGGATTGACCTGACCTTGATTGATTCCTGGCAATTCATATTCGATAGGGTCTTCTATAGTGATAATATTAATCTCTTCTCTGTTGATCTCGTTGATACTTGCGTACAAAGTTGTGGTTTTTCCCGAACCTGTTGGGCCTGTGACAAGAATAATTCCATTTGGGTTTTTAATAAGCTTCATATATCTGTCAAGGTTTACCCCTGTAAGACCTAAAGCAGGTAACGATATTTGTGCCTTCTCAATGTCAAGAACACGTATCACCACTTTCTCACCATAAAAAGTGGGATAGGTTGAGATACGCATATCAACTTTTTTATCTCCTATTTTATGCCGAATTCTGCCGTCCTGAGGCAATCTCGTTTCCGCAATATCAAGAGAAGCCATAATTTTCACTCTGGAAATAATCGCGGACTGAAGTTTTTTCGGCGGAGTGAACACTTTTTGTAGAGCGCCGTCAACTCTATACCTGATCCGTATATCATACTCACCAGGCTCTATATGAATATCCGATGCCGATGTTTTTATCGCTTGATTTATTATCATATCGAGCATTTTGACCACAGATACATCTTCTTCTCCGCTGGCTGCTTCAGCTCCTAATTCCTGTAGCTGCGCCGCCGCATCTTCAGTGCTTGTGCGTGATTTGAGCAGATCTCCGGTGCCGTAATAGGTATCCAACGCCTTATCAATGGCAGTTGATGTTGAGAGGACAGTTTCCACATCTAAAAGAGTGATTCTGGTTACTTCGTCCACCGAAAGCACATCAGATGGATCGCTGATAGCAATTGTCAGACTTTCACCGATAACAAACAAGGGCATCACGTGTAATTTGCGGGCTTCTTCAGCCTTTAAAACCTTTAATGAATCGACGTCGAGAGAGTAATCCTCTATATCAAGATATGGGATTCTTGATTGCTTAGCGAGCGCCTGAACAACTGTATCTTCATTAACAATTTTTTCTTTTATTAAGATATTGCCTAAGGTGTCGTTTGAATCAGATTGCAGTTCCAATCCTCTTTCTAAATCCTCTTTAGATATCTTATTATCTTGTAAAAGAATATCACCAATGAGATCACTTCCTCTTGCAGTCATGCTATATCCTTATTTATTTATTAATAATATTATTATCATCCAAATGCCCATTCAATATAAAGCCGAAGTATATCTTCTCCCCACAAGCCGCTGACAAATGCTCCAAGGGCAATAAAAGGGCCGAACGCAAACGGTTTCCCGAATTTCATTCGACCTAATATTATTCCTCCCATGCCGATAATAGAACCGAAAATCGTCGATAGAAATATCGCTAACAAAGCTAATTTCCAGCCTATAAATATGCCTATCATCGCAGAAAGTTTTACATCCCCGAATCCCATAGATTCTTTCTTAAAAATCTTTTCCCCCAATAGAGCAATCAAAAAGAACGTTCCGGACATTACAGCTCCCCCGATTAGCGAATTTTCTATTGAGATGGCGTCACCGAACAGAGCGAGCAACACTCCTATAATGGCGCCTGTAATCAAAATTGAATCGGGAATTAGCTGTGTATCTATATCAATAAGACTCACCGCAAGCAATAACGGTCCTAAAGATATAAAGCTCATAAATTCCCATGATAATCCGAAAAATTGATACATCGCTAAAAACAACAGCGCCACTCCTAACTCAACTAAAGGATATCGTACGGAAATAGGTTTTTTGCAGCTCCTGCATTTTGCCCTGAGAAGCAGCCAGCTCAAAATCGGAATGTTATCGTAAGGCTTCACAGGCGTATCGCATTTTGGACAATGAGAAGCCGGTTTCACGATAGATTCACCTCGAGGCAGTCTGCTAATTACCACATTGAGGAAGCTTCCAACCGTGGCACCAACCAAAAAAATCCACGTATCAAGAATATATTGAGGATTAAAAGTCAATTAAAGCAATGCCTCTTCTATAAATCCGCCGATTTCGCTTTCCGAGAAAAGGTTCCTGATGTTCATTATCAGATTGTCATAGTCAATAGGTCTTGTGACATATCTCTCAATTCTCAAGCTATGGATTTCGTCAAGATTTTCCTGACTGTCTTTTTCCAAAATAGCGATAATCGGAATGTCCTGATATTTTTTGTCGAACTTGAGCAATCTTGCTAATTTCGCGCCGTTAAGCCTTTTAATTTTAAAGCTTGTTATGATAAGATTGGGTTTTTTCTCCCGGGCGAGCAGTAAACCTTCATAACCGTCGGAAGCGATTATTACGTCGAAACCCTTCTCGGGAAGTTGTGTTTCCAAATCTGACACCTCATTCGGCTTTTCGCTGATTACCAATACAACAGGTCTTTTATCCGGTGATGCCATTGATTTTCCTCATATTTTGTGATATTCTCATAACGCTCTTTTATTAAATAACTTTAATGCCCCATATAGCCATATACCTGAATATAATAGTCCATAGACGAATGCCCACCGGAAAAAAACCGAAAGGTCGGTTGATGAACTCATAACAGAACCGGGACTCACATTCACCATATGCGGCAAGAAATAATAGACTAACGCTGAAGTGTATTTGATTAATCCTTCTGTGCTCAGTGACATCAGATAAAAATCCCCTGCAAAGTAGCCGCCGATGTATATTGCCGAGCCTAACAATGCCGCAACGAATCCGGGCATTTTTTGCACAAAAAAGATAATTATGGAATAAAGAAGAGCGATCTTAAAAAACGTCAATAAGATAATCTTAAAAAACGGAATTTGAACAGCCCCGCCGTCTATATAGAGGACAATAGTTATAAAAATAAGATAAAATAAAAATATCGAAACTGATAACAGTACTCCGCCAAGATATTTGCCTAAAAGATATTGCACTCTTGTAATCGGCTTCACCAGATAAAGCGAAATTGAATTTGACTTGATATCCCTGCCGATAAGGCTCATCCCCACCAAAAAGCTTGCGATAACCGTAAAAATTTCAGCATAAACCAGACTGCCTTCTATAAAAGTCTTCTTTTCAATTTCGATTCCCTGGGATTTCTGTATTCCGACGCTGACTTGCCGAGCCAAATCTTCATTAAGAAGTACCATGCTCACTCCGGTTATGAGTAAAAACCCGAGAGCCGCCACCATTAAAACTTCCGGTCTCCGTAAGAAAATGCCGAAGGTCATCTTTGCTATCTGCAAAGTGCGTCTCAAGAGTGTTCCCCCACCGCGTTTAAGAATAGTTCCTTTAAGGAGCCGGCATCGGAACTTGAAAGCAGCTCATCAATATGACCTTTTTTAACAATATCACCTTTGTCAATTATACAGATGCTATCAGCAATTTGTTCTACCTCCGAAAGCTGATGCGAAGAAAAGAGTACCGTTTTATTCATAGTTTTGCATTCTTTCAAAAGAGATTTAAGCTCTTCCACAGCAATAGGATCCAATCCCGATATAGGTTCATCCAAAACGATTATCTCAGGGTCATCAACGAACGCAGCTGCCAATGCAACCTTTTTATTCCAACCGAGAGACAGATCATCCAGGCGCCTGTCATATACTTTTTCCAGATTAAAACTCTCAATCACTTTATCGACCTTCTCTGATACGGAACCCGATTCGAATGATAGTTCAGCTAAATACTTCAGAAAATCTTTTACTTTAAGATGAGGATAATATGAATGATCTTCGGGCATATAACCGATTCTCACGCAAAACCGCGCAGATTCGGCATCATGCCCCATTATGCTGACTTCGCCCGACGTCGAAGGAATAAATCCTAATAATATCTTAATTGTGGTCGTTTTCCCGGCGCCATTGGGACCGATAAAACCGAAAATTTCCCCCTGTTTTACGTTAAACGATATCCCGTTAAGAGCAGAAATCTGCTTATTTTTGCTGATTTTGAAATTTTTCTTGAGATTTTTTACTTCAATTGTATGCAATTTTCCACTCATATCAATCAAATTCGCTCAGACAGCTTAATAATTATACACTCTCGCTAAAAATAGTATAAATTTTATACACTTTAATGTCAAGTGAAGAGTTTAAAAGGGGAAAATTACCTTCTGATGCCTTAAATCCAATAAATTCAATTCAGTGCAGTTCGATTGTTCCAATATTCGATTATTTGCGATGCCGGATCGCCTATTTCTCCAACGTCTATCCAATGTATCCGAGAATCTGACCGAAACCACGTCATCTGATGTTTCGCATATCTCCTACTGTGCTTTTTTATTTCGGATAGCATTGTTGACTCGTTTATTCGACCTTCAAGATGTTCTATTACCTCGCTATATCCTATTGTCTGCAATTTCTTAATCTTTTCTGCATAGCCTGACTCAATTAATTTCGCTACCTCATCAACCAACCCATCTTTTATCATTTTATCCACCCGCTCTTCAATTCTGCTCACGAGCTCTTCCCTGTTCATCATTAACCCGGCGAAAAGTGTATTTAAATGCGGTGAGCTGTTTTGATCCGAAAAGGATTCAGTGAGAGTTTTCCCTGTCAGAGTATAAACTTCCAACGCTCTGACTATACGGACTTCATCATTGGGCGATATATTCTCTGCATAATCGGAATCTATTTCCATTAAGCGGTCATATACCGATTGAATTCCAAAATCTTTAATCTCTTGGGAAATATTCTCCCGCACCAAATCATCACGAGCGTTGCCTTCAATCAAACCATCTAAGAGCGACCGAACGTACAACCCGGAGCCTCCGACAACAATCGGCGTTTTCCCTCGCGTTAGAATATCCGCGGCATGTTCACGACCTAATTCACCGAATTTCCCTGCGCTGAAATATTCTCCCGGCTCCACCACATCAATCATATGATGCGGAATATTTCTCATTTCCCCGGATGAAGGCTTTGCAGTTCCGATGTTCAGATACCGATATATCTGCCTTGCGTCAGCAGAGATTATCTCTCCGTCCAGCTCGGTTGCCACACGGATACCGACTTCAGTCTTCCCTATCGCTGTAGGACCGACAATCGCTAATACTTCGGGTAATTGACCCAATGCTCTATTCAGCTAAAATTATTGAGGGGCGAAACATTCATTTTCGTTCAAATCTTTTGTCCAATTCATCTAATGTCAGGTTGATAATAACCGGACGACCGTGTGGACAAAAGTAAGGATATTCTGTGGTGAACAGCCTTTCGATCAACGAGATCATTTCCTCGTGAGTGAGTTTTTCTCCTGCTTTCACAGCTGCCTTACACGCAAAACTCGCGGCAAGAGCTTTATGAGCCGGAATTTCCTTTCCATTGGTTTCGCGAAAATTGTCTATAATCTCGCTTAATACTTTTCCTTCAGTTCCCGCTTTGATATCAGCGGGTACGGCTTGAATCAATATAGTCCGTTCGCCGAATTCAGTTATCTCAAATCCAATTTTATTCATAAACACAAGTATTTCCAATAGGACAGAGTAATCTTCCGGCGATAGCTCCACTTTGTGGGGGAAAAGAAGCTGTTGGCTTTGACCGCCTCCTTTTTCTAATGAGTGCAACGCTTTTTCATAAAGAATCCGCTCGTGAGCCACATGCTGGTCAATTATGGTCAAGCCACTTTTCACCTGGGAAATGATATATTTATTATGAATTTGCCATACTATTTTTTCAGGTGAAGGCAAATTCCCTTCAAGTTCCGGAAAAGTTTCAATGTATGTATTCACTGCCGGAGAAAAACCTTTCTCTTTTTCGGATATCATATCCGACAGACGATCGAGACTATCATTACGAACGCTTTCGTTCGGCGCCGGTCGGGAAGGAAGAAATTGTATGACAGTGCTGTTATGGTGAGATTTCGTCTCTTCGGCAACTTTCATCTGATCGTTGTAAACAGGTCTAAAAGTATCGGTCATCTGCCGGGAAGCGGGATGCACTGCTTCGTGAACAGAATTTTTAATGGTCTCATATACGTCCCATTCATTCTTGAACTTGGCTTCCATTTTAGAAGGATGGACGTTTACATCAACGCTTTTCGGGTCGGTGGTGAGATTTAAGACGAAAAAAGGGAATTCTCCTCTGCCGATAAGATCGCCATACCCCTTAAACACCGCCGAACTCATCTTTCTGTCTTTGATATATCGTCTGTTCAGATAGAGATACTGTTCTCCCCGACTCCGGCGTAAAAGCTTCAAGTCTCCCGCATAGCCGCTGACCGTAACAGTCCTTCCACTGCCATTGATTTCCTTTATTTTTGGAATGTATTCGCGGCTAAACGTGGTGGCGATCCGTTCTTCCAAATCGCTTTTCTTTGTATGAAATACTTTTTTATCACCGTTATAAAATTCGAATTCAATCTCAGGATATCCCAATGCAAACCTTTTTACCGCCTCAAGGATATGCCTGTATTCAACTTGAACAGATTTCAGGAACTTCCGCCGGGCTGCGGTAGCGTAAAAGAGATTTTTGACTGTTATAGACGTTCCCTCAATTGCCTCAGAAGGACTTACTGAACGGATACTCCCTCCCGCTACAACAATCTTAGTACCGTGTTTCGCGTTCGCGGGAGAGGTGATAATCTCAAACCGCGATACTGATGAAATACTCGGCAAAGCTTCGCCGCGAAATCCAAGAGTCATCACGCCCACAAGATCATTGTAGGAATGTATTTTGCTCGTTGCGTGCCGCTCAAGAGCCAGAAGCGCGTCATCCTCAGTCATCCCGCTGCCGTTATCAACGATCTTTATCATAGATTTCCCGCCGTTCATAATAGCTACCTTTATCCGGGAAGCCTTAGCATCTATGCTGTTTTCAACTAATTCTTTTACCACAGAGGCGGGGCGTTCCACTATTTCGCCGGCGGCGATTTTACTTATCAGATCATCGGAAAGAACTTTAATATTACCCAATGCTTTTAGCCTTTCCTCCAAGAAAATACAACAAAGCGTTTGCGCCGAGCCGTGCGCTGTTTCCGCTCGAATCAAGTGGCGGCGCTATTTCCACAACATCCATACATTTTACTTTTGATTCGCTTGCGATGTGAAAAATCCCTTTAAGGAGCTCGGAAGAGCTGAGACCTCCCGGGCTGGGAGCGCTAACACCCGGAGCTTCCGCCTGGTCAACCGAATCAATATCTACGCTAAGGTAAATCGCTTCTGTGCCGTCCCCTGCCTGCATCAACGCTCCTTTAATAACGTTTTCCATCCCCATCGTCCGAACAACGTCGGCAGTGAAAATCATCATCTCTTTTGAAATAGCATAATCACGATAGTACGAAGAGTTAAGAAATCCATGAAGTCCTATTTGGACGATATTCTTCCCCTTGACAGGTTCGCCCTCAATTTCCTCCAAAATCCGCCTGAACGGAGTGCCGCTTGAAATATCATCGTCTTCATATTCCCTCACATCATTATGCGAATCGAATGTTATTATGCCGATATTTCCTTCGGTCACCTCGGAAAGCGCTTTTACGGTTGCAAAAGTAATTGAATGATCCCCTCCCATTATCATAGGAACATCGGCGACGCTGAGCAGTTGTCCGACAGCAGATGTGATCCGATCGTGTGCCTCTTTAACGTTCTCCCGGGTCAGTTTAACATTCCCGAAGTCCGCCGCATTCATTCCGGATACATCAACATCATGCTCATAATTA
This sequence comes from Candidatus Neomarinimicrobiota bacterium, assembly GCA_022573815.1. Classification (NCBI taxonomy): domain Bacteria; kingdom Pseudomonadati; phylum Fidelibacterota; species Fidelibacterota bacterium. The sequence goes on along the minus strand of JACZTG010000001.1, from coordinate 101,910 downwards.
TATGTAGAATAAAACCTGAAAGCCTCCCTGATACTGTCAGGAGCGTGGCGAGCGCCGGGTCTGCCTTTTACGGCTCCGTCAAACGGGACTCCTAAAAGACCGAAATCAACCTTTTTACCCTCGTAGGGTTTAAACAAATCCAACGCGCGCGGATCCCTTTCATCCGAATCCCTACGCTGAATATCAGCCTTTGAAAGTTCAAATTTATCTGAAAGTAATTTCATTTTCCTCCGCCGAAACCACCAAAATAATGAATAATCCAGAAAACAGCCAGAACCATAAATACGATTTTCCAAACTGAACCCGATGATTCTCTCATACTTAATCTTTTTCTTTTAAAAATCATTTTTTTTGGTTTGTCATCATCAGATTCTTTTCCCCCAAAAGGATCGAATGTATACCGCGGCTTCGGTAATCGATTAAACATCAGAAAAGGCTTATGAGATTCCTGCCAACGAAAACAGTGCTGAAGAATGTTACGAAAGGCGAAATAAAAGTGGAGAATATTGGTATTCCAAAGAAATTATTCACTATTACAAGACCTAAAAGTATCATAGGTCCCTTGCTCTCATATCTTATAAAACTTTCTTCATATTCGGTTGGGAGTAGTCCGAATAGTATTTTTGATCCGTCGAGAGGCGGAATAGGTATCATATTGAAAATCGCCAGAACAAGATTTATCATCACTAAAAAGTAAAGCATATATTGAAAAAACCCGAGAAAACTTCCGTCCACATACATACCCATTCCTTGCATCAGGCGAATAAGAAGTCCCGTTGCCGCCGCCATCAGTACATTAGAGACAGGACCTGCCAACGCAATTTTGAGCATATCTTTTTTCGGGTCAGCCAAATTATAGGGATTTACCGGAACCGGTTTTGCCCAACCGAAATGCACTATAACTATCATTAAAGTTCCTAAAGGATCGAGGTGAGCAAGAGGGTTAAGAGTTAATCTACCCTCATTTTTTGCCGTCGGATCTCCCAATCTGTTCGCCATCCATCCGTGTGCGTATTCATGAAAACTCAGCGCGAATAGAATCGGAGGAATGCTGAGTAACAGTGCTGAAATATTCATATCTATCCTCTGGGATGGAAAGATTTATGTACTTCTTTCAAATATTCGCGATCAAGATGAGTGTAGATTTGAGTTGTAGCAATGCTGGCATGCCCTAACATCTCCTGCACCGAACGAAGGTCGGCTCCGCCTTCAAGCAAATGAGTAGCAAAGGAATGACGAATCGTGTGCGGACTTATATTTTTGTCTATGCCTGCTTTCGCAACATATTTTTTAAATATCTTAAAGAATCCGTCACGAGACATTTTCTTGCCTCTATTGTTCAGAAAGAGATAATCCTCAGAAATTTCTATTTTGAATAATTGCGGTCGCGCATCGGTTTCCCACAATCCAATCCACCTGAACGCTTCTTCCCCCAAAGGTATAAACCTTTCTTTGGATCTTTTACCGATAACCCTGATAAATTCCTCTTTTCTGAAAATATTCGCTTTACTTAAGTTAATCAACTCACTTATTCTCAATCCGGCGCCGTATAATGTTTCGTGCATTGCCCTGTCTCTAATCCCGATTAGAGTGGATGTATCAATTGCGTCTAATATACGCTTTATTTCAGTATACTCAAGAACCTGAGGTAACTTTTTACCTATCTTCGGCGTCTGAAAATTAATTGTGGGATCTTCCACCGCTATTTTTTCGTCCTCAAGGTATCTGTGATATGCTTTTATGGCTGATAAATTTTGCGCCACGCTTCTGGCAGAGAGACCTAATGCGGACAGCTCGGTGAACATCGAAGCAATGACTCCCGAATCAATATCCCGGGCTTTGGAGATTCCTTTATCCCGGAGTGTAAGCAGATAACGATTTAGCGCTGTGCCATATGCGGATATAGTATTTTCCGAAAGGTTTCTTTCTAATCGGAGGTGGATAAAAAAATCGCGTAACCCGTTGCTTAATTCAGTCTTTTCACTGTTTGTTACTCTTTCCAATGTATTGCTTTTGCGAATTCTTTTACTGATTTAGAATCCATCTCCGATTCATGAACACTGCCTGTTACAATGAAAGAAGCGCCCGCTCGCGCTCTGAGCTCCGCTGTTTCGGGAGAACGAATACCTCCGCCTACAAACACAGGAATATCTACTTCTGCGGTCACAGCGGAAACGGTTTTCAACGGTACCGGTAAATCCGCGCCACTCCCCGCTTCAAGATATATCGCCTTCATACCGAGAAGCTCCGCTGCAACGGCATGAGCTACCGCTATATCATATTTCTTCCTTGGCAGCGGCAGCGTTCCGCTCATAAATTGCGCTGTTGTAATACTCCCTGATTCAATTAGAAGATACGCCGTGGAAACAGATTCTATATTCGATTTTTTTATCCGCATTGCCGATTTTACCTGTTCGCCGATAATTTTATCGGCGTTTCGCCCGCTAAGCAGGGAAAGATAAAGCAGCATATCGGCTGTCTCTGACACCTGCTCTGACGAGCCGGGGAATATTATCAGCGGCAAATCGGTGGACTTTTTCAGTGCGGTAAGAGTTGATTCGAAATCTCCACTGTTAATCAGACTTCCTCCGACGAGAATTCCATCCGCGTCTCCATCCGATATTTGCCTTGCAATGTCAGGAACGGAATCCTGTTCTATCGAATCGGGGTCCACCAGGACAAGATAAGCGCTGCCCCTTGTTTCAACTTTCTTAAGAAGATTTGCCCAAGCGGACAATTGTTAAGCCGCCTCGCGAAGGAGTTGGACTAACCTGTCCATCTCCTCCTTTGACCTTTTTTCCGTAACGCAAATGAGCATTCCGTTTTCAATCTCGTAGTCAAATGGTGATAAGTCAATCCCCGCAAAGAATTTTTCTGACAAAAGGGATTCAATTATTTTCTCGGGCGCAACGGGAGTTTTCACAACAAATTCCTTGAAGAACGGCGCACTGAACATCAGCTCATAGCCCGGTAGTTTATCAATTTCATCCGCAAGATAATGGCTTCTGTTAGCGCTCAGTTCCGCTACGGCGCTGATTCCGTTTTTCCCCATTAGAGCCATGTAAATAGCTGCTGTAAGCATTACAATACCTTGATTGGTACAGATATTGGAAGTTGCCCGCTCCCTTCGGATATGCTGTTCTCTCGTCTGCAGAGTAAGTACAAATCCTCTTTTTCCGTCCACATCCCAGGTCTGTCCTGTGATTCTGCCCGGCATCCTCCGCACAAGTTCCATTTTCGCAGCAAATATTCCAAGATACGGCCCACCGAACTGTGTGGGGCTTCCCAATGCCTGACCTTCTCCCACGACGATATCGGCGCCATACTCACCCGGTTTTTTTAATATGCCGAGTGAAATTGGATCAGCGCTTACGATAAAAAGACTATCGTTCTCATGAGCGATATCCGCCATCTTTTCTGCGTCTTCAATACATCCGAAGAAATTCGGCGTTTGGACTAAAACTGCGGCGGTGTCTGCGTCAATTAACGACTTAAGTTCTTCAATGTTTACGATCCCGTCCTTATTAGGGACAGTGACGAGCTCCAAATTATCGCCCTGGATATACGTTTTTACCACATCTCTGTGAGATGGATTAACTGTTGAGGCAATCAGAAGTTTGTTCCTCTTCGTATAGCCTGTCGCAAGCAGCGCCGCTTCAGCGAGTGCGGACGCCCCATCATACATTGAGGCATTTGATACATCCATTCCCGTTAATGCGCAAATCATAGATTGATACTCGAATATTGCTTGAAGAGTGCCCTGTGCAACCTCAGGCTGATAAGGCGTATAAGCTGTAAGAAATTCTGAGCGACTTATAATTTCTCCTATTAAACTGGGAACGAAATGGTCATAAGACCCTCCCCCAAGAAAAGAAACCGCTTCACCTGAATGAAGATTGCCGCTGGCAAGCTCGCTTAGAATCTTCGATACTTCATATTCGGATAGTCCGTCATCCAATGAATCAAAACTTGTGTTAAGAAGCTCAGGCGGAACATTTGACAACAGTTCCTCAAAATTCTCAACGCCAATAGCGGAGAGCATCTCTTCCCTATCTTTTTCGGTGTTGGGGATAAGATGAAACGCTTCCTTGATGGTCATTCAATTAGTCCTGAATAGTCATCTGCGGAAAGAAGACTTGAGAGTTCCGCCTCGTCACTGAACTCAATTTTTGCTATCCAGCCCTTGCCGTAAGGATCATCGTTAACCCATTCCGGTGAATCTAAAAGATCTTCGTTTATTTCAACAATCTTTCCGGAAAGAGGAGCAAATAGATCTTCTACTGTTTTCACTGCTTCTATTGTCCCGAAAGGTTCGCCTTTTTTAGTTTCTGCACCTAATTCCGGCATTTCAATCCAGGCAATATCTCCCAGCTCAGATTGCGCAAAATCAGTAACTCCGATAGTGGCGACATTTCCCTCAATTTTAGTCCATTCATGTTCTTTGGTGTACTTTATGTCATTCGGTAGGTTCAATCACTACCTCCTCAATTTTTTCTTTATCTATATTTTCCATTAATCCGGGATAATCACCTCTTTTCATCAAGGTGGGATCAAAATGAAAGTTATCAATAAAACTTGTATCATATTCACCTTTGGCAAACCGTTCATCCTTCAGAACCTGAAGGTGAAAGGGTAAAGTAGTCTTCGGACCTTCTATCACACATTCTTCGATTCCGCGCTTCATTCTTCCGATAGCTTCTTCCCGTGTTCTTCCCCAGGAGATCATCTTGGCAAGAAGCGAATCATAATACATTGGAATTTCATAACCTGCATAGGCGTGAGTGTCAACTCGTATGCCTACTCCTCCCGGAACATGAAAAGCGGTTATGAGAGTTGGGGAAGGCATAAATTTATTTCCCGGGTCTTCTGCATTTATACGGCATTCAATAGCGTGCCATTGCGGCTTAGCCGTTAATACCTCGGTGCTGATAGGCTCTCCGGCAGCAATACGTATCTGTTCTTTTATAAGGTCAACTCCATATACCATCTCAGTTACCGGATGTTCAACCTGTATTCGTGTGTTCATTTCCATGAAATAGAAATTTTTATCGCTGTCGAGCAAATATTCAATGGTGCCTGCATTTCTGTAGTTTGCTTCTCTGGCGCCGTTTACCGCCGCATCGCCCATTTTCTTTCGCAGTGCATCATTCACGGCCGGAGAGGGAGATTCTTCTATCAATTTCTGGTGTCTGCGTTGCACGGAACATTCTCTTTCACCGAGATGAATCACATTCCCATGGTCGTCGGCGAGAATTTGAATCTCAATGTGTCTCGAGTTTGTAAAATACTTTTCAACGTATAGATCACCGTTATCAAAATTAGCCTGTGCCTCTGTCCTGGCCATGAGAAACTGTTTTTCCACTTCCTTCTCACTGTTAACAATCCTCATCCCCTTTCCGCCGCCACCTGCCGTAGCTTTGAAAATGACAGGATAACCAATATCATTAGAAATTTTTCGCGCATCTTCCACGCTGTCCACGATGCCTTCGCTGCCGGGTATGACCGGAACCCCGGCGCTTTTCATAGTTGCCTTCGCTTTAGCTTTATCACCCATTGCTTGAATTACCTCAGAAGACGGCCCGATAAATGTTATTCCGGAATCTACAACGCAGCCAGCAAAATTCGCGTTTTCCGCAAGAAACCCATAACCGGGATGAATAGCGTCTGAGTTGGTAATCTCTGCCGATGCCAAAATTCGTGGAATTAGAAGGTAACTTTCAGCGCTGGGAGAAGGCCCGATACATACCGCCTCGTCCGCAAATTTTACGTGAAGAGAATCTTCATCAGCCTCAGAATATACTGCAACCGTCGCAATTTTGAGCTCGTGGCACGCACGGATAATCCTGAGAGCGATTTCTCCTCTATTGGCTATCAATATTTTTTTGAACATTCGGGAGCTTTTACTCGGCCTCTAATAAGAAAAGAGGTTGATTATATTGTACAGGATTGGCGTTCTCGACCAAAATCTTGCTTATAACTCCAGCTTCTTCCGCTTCAATTTCGTTCATCAGCTTCATAGCCTCGACAATGCACAACACATCTCCAACCTTAATTTTGTCACCTACGGAAACGTATGGACTTGCATCGGGCGCCGGAGCAGCATAAAATGTGCCTACCATCGGAGATTTAATTTCAATTCCGGTCTCCTGCGAAACTTCCGCTTCTTCTGAAGCAACTTTAGAATCCGCCTCTTTGGTATCCGGTTTCTGTCCCACATGAATTGTTTCAATATCTGCTGTGCCATTATTATGCACGACATTCTTCGTTATCCTGACCCGTCTCCCCCAGCGGCTCACTTCAAGTTCATTTATGTCGGATTCTTCGACAATTTTTATGAGCTGCCTTATTTTTTTTTCATTCATTATCTCTCCGAGAAATAATTTAGACTAACTATTTTACTCTTTCGACATACTCACCTGAGCGAGTATCCACTTTCACCTTTTCACCCTGCTGAATAAATAAAGGAACATTCAAAACGTATCCGGTTTCGAGTGTAGCGGGTTTACTGCCGCCTGTTGCGGTGTCTCCCTTCAAACCCGGGTCGGTTTCAACTATTTCTGCTACAACAAAAGGTGGTATTTCTATATCTATCGGCTCATCACCGTTAAAAAGGATTTTTATTTCCATACTTTCTTTTAAAAACTTTTTCACTTCTTCCATTAATATTGCCGGTATCGGTATTTGTTCAAATGTAGCCATATCCATAAAATAATATGCCGAGTCATCTGAATAAAGATATTGCATTTTTTTTGCATCAAGCCTTACTTCATCGATCTTTTCACCTGCTCGCCATGTCTTGTCAATCACCTTGCCCGATTTGATACTCTTGAGTTTTGTCCTTACGAAGGCATTCCCCTTACCCGGTTTAACGTGCATAAATTCCACTATTTTGTAAATATCGTTATTATAGGAGAATGTATATCCGTTTCTAAAATCTGATGTACTGGCCATTTACCTGTTTTCCCTCAATTCTTCACTGTTTTAAACGAACATAATTTGGAATTTTGGTAATCTACGAGAATTAAAACCATCTGTCAACACTTTTACCCGTAAAAATCGGGTTTTGAGGTAAATCATAATTGAACTGTTTTACTTAAGAATACGTCTTGCTGATACATAACGTTTTCGGTAATATTCCTGATTCATAGATGAGTAAACTACTCCTTTTGATAGACTTGCGTGAGCAAATTTATTGTCACCAACGTAAATCCCCACATGGCTTACCCCTTTTGATTCAATGTCCCTGAAAAAAACGAGGTCGCCAAGCTTCAGCTGCCTTATATTTACTTTAGAACCTAATTTATATTGAGCGGCAGCATTATGCGGTAAAGTATAGTTGGATGACTCCTGAAATACTTTCATTGTAAAGCCCGAACAGTCCATTCCCCTCTTAGTATCCCCTGCCCATAAGTAAGGCACGCCCTGGTAGCTGCGTATGGATTTTAGCATTAAAGCTTTCTTAGGCGATCTGAGCCTTCCGGCTCTGAGTAAAGCAGGATTTTTTGATTTTCCGTGATTCTTGACCCGTTTAGACGCCGGGGCTGTACTTTTACCCGAATTAAAAATTGGATTTGGTTTCATTCCTCCGCATCCAACAGCGAACAGAACTATAACAGCTACAATGATACATCTAAAGTAACCTAATCGTTTAAATATGAATATTGTCATCATTACAGTGGTTTAATTTAACGTTAATCAATGGATTTGACAAATATTTGTTAAACTTAGATAAACCGATAGGGAAAATTTTCTTGACTTATCTGAAACTAAATCTTATCATTGTCCGTAGTTGATATAAATAATTGCAGTAAATTCTGCTATTTTTATCAAACATCTAACTTAATGGAGGAGTCATCTTGAAAAATAAGCGGCTTATTGTTGTAATAGGAATGCTGCTTGTACTTCTCTTCTCAGGAATTATTCAAGCTAGCGATTATGCTTTCTTTAGCAGCGTTCAGAAGGTATTCAGGACTCAGGGCTTACATGTGGCGTATGACCGCATGAAGTTCGTTGATAATGGCGGTAAACGCCATTTTCTACTAAATCTTGAATCACGGAGAACTGATATTGACAGGGTAATGTTAGTAGGTTTTTATGCATCGGGGATTGCTATGCAAAAAACTAATACGAATGTTGAAGGTGTAAATATCGTGTTAAATATTTCTAAAAAAGATGATGAAAAGATTTTTCTCTCAGCAGGATCCGAAGACATTTTGAAATTGCTGAATAAGAAGATTAGTACAAACCAATTTGTAAGCTCAAAAGTGAGCTGGTATTAATATCATAAGGAGGTATTAAATGGATATGGATATTATGACAAGATTAGCCGGTTACTTTTGGTCATTAGTATGGGCCATAGTGGCTTCTGTCGGATTTGCCGTCGGAGTAGGGCTTTCTTTAAAAGTATTTAACTGGCTCTCAACAGACATTGATGAATGGGCTGAAATTAAGAATAAGAATTATGGCGTTGCAGCCATTATGGTGACTCTGATCTTAATGGTAGGAATATTAGTACATAGAGTTATATAGTTTAGCCGGATGTAAATATCCAAATTTTAGCGGCAGGCATACGTGCCTGCCCTTTTATTTGGAACAGTGATATGGATTGAAAATGACAAAAAAACAGATAAAAGTATTTTCTTTCACTCTCATAGCGTTACTCGGTTTCGCTTTTTCTTGTGCGGGCGGAGGACTTAAAGAGGCGGACACATATTACGCTTCGGGTGACTATCTCAATGCCGAAAAAGCGTACAGACTTGCTCTTGAAGCCAATCCGGAGAACGCACAGGCGCATTATATGTTGGGAATGACATTACAGGCGAAAAAGAAACATAAAGGCGCTCTTGAGGAATTTATTGCAGCCGTGAAATTTAATCCTAACCATAAAGAAGCGATTCGAATATTGCAGAAAATCTATCTCAAGGAAAGCGAAGCCAGCTTAGCGAGCGGGGAACTGATTGGCGCTGTCTCACTTCTCCAAATGTCCTATAATCTGAATAAGAAAGATTCAAAAACTGTTATCGCACTCGCTCACGCTTACGTAATATATGGTTTACTGAATAAAGCTTCCGATATATATGATGAAGCCGGAAAATACGGCGCTGAAAAATCCGTCATCGAAGATGGCAGAAATAAGATAGCAGCGCAAAGAGAACTTGCTGAGAAAAATTATACAAAGGGCAAACGGGCGTATGATAAAAACAATTATGTCACAGCCAAAAAGCTTTTAGATATTGCTATTGCAAATAACCGCGATGACGCTGATATCAAGTATCTCTCTTATATGTCTAACGGATTATTCCTTTATAAAAAAGGAAGTAAATGGCAAATCTGGGACGCCATTGTCGAATTTGGCAAGGCAGCTGAAATCAGATCATCATCCGCTGAAGCCAATTATTATCTTGCTTTGGGGTATCTGAAGAAAGACGATAAAGACTTTGAAAACATTCTTTCATTTTATGAAAAAGCGCTTGAGCTTGACACCGATAACAAATTTAGCGCTGAAATAAAAAAGGGGCTTAAAAAGCAGAGGAAAAGAAAGAAAGTTCTTGATGAATTTTGGGGGAAAAATAAATAACAGTTTGCGAGTATCTTTTCCGCGAATTCCAATAAATGAAAAAGAAATCTTATAAAAGTTTTCTACGTTCCGCGAGTATCGCTCTTGTCAGAGCCCAACGTCCCATTCGCATAATTTCTTCCATACATATCCCTGACAGAGTAAAAAAGCGGTTTCTCGCCCGTAAATTCAAAAGATTGCCAAGATACGAATATCCGCCGTTAAGGTGGAATGCGAGTCAGCGCAAGGAGATGTTTGTTGATATTCAGTCGAAACTTGATAAATCAAATCCGATTGAAAATATGATTTACAACACTTGTGCAGAGTATATACTTACAATACGAATGCTCGAATCAAGAGGTACAATGGATTTTTTCAAGTATTCGAAAGACCTTTTCGGATATCCTGATTATTGCTATGTCGGCGGAAACGTATCCATTTTGGATCTTGCAAACCACATACAGAAAGGATTTGACGGAATAGAGTTTCCGGAAGATCCGGATACGAATTTTTCCGATGAGCGGATTGATTCCGCAGATGCCAGAGACCTGCTGCTCGCATATTTGGAGGATATATTCCCTAACCGAAAAATCAAAGTGGTTATCTCCAATCGTATGACAGCCGATGCCGCTGCCGGAGCGGACTATATTAAACTTAAAAAAAGCGCCACATACACTCGCAGACAAGTGTATCAATTGCTGCATCACGAAGGAGAAGTCCACCTTGCAACTACATTGAACGGCGCTTCTCAGGGAGTGCTTAAATTTCTTGCTAAAGGAACTCCAAGAACAACAATATATCAGGAAGGTTTGGCTGTTTTCGCCGAATTTATGAGCCAGCAGATTGATCCCATACGTGTGAAAAAATTGGCATATAGAACTATCGCTATTAAAATGTGCGAAGAGGGAGCCGATTTCATTGATCTTTACAATTTTTATCTCGAAAATAATTTCGGTGAACCAGAATCCTTTGATGCCGCAGCGAGATGTATAAGAGGAGGATTAATGGAGGGCGGCGCTCCATTTACGAAAGATGTAGCCTATCTCGATGGTCTTGTGAGAATTAATAATTTTATTCGTGTTGCTTTAAAAAAAGGCAGGCCGGAATTAGTGCGATTTCTGTTTACCGGCAAGCTTATAGCAGAAAATGTTCCTATTCTTTATGAATTGAGTCAAAAAGGAATCGTTAAACCGCCTCAATACTTACCCGGATGGATTAAAGATATGAGATATCTTGTTACCTTATTTAATTTTTCAGCGTTTATGGACTTGATAAATCTTTCTGAAGTAGAAGATCACTATTCGAAAATAATGTCTTAACCACCGCTTCCAATCCAAATCGGATTGGTCAGAGAAAAACATTCTTTCCCATTTTTGATCGTGTAAGCTTCCATCCGAATATAACCCGCTTTTAAATTTCCGATGTTAAATCTATTCTCATATTCATAATCTGTTTCGAAATCAGTCAGCTCTTTACTGACCGTTTCAGATTTTTCAGCATAATCTCCGATAATAATAAGAATATTTTTCAATCTGCCGAATTCAGCTGAGGACACAACCTTCAGTTTGAGATTATATTCTCCGGCAGCAGCCTCATCTCCCACACCATAGGTTTTATCGTTTTTATCAATCAAAATCAGCTCCGAAAGTGGACCTGTTGTTATCTGTGCTCGACCGGCAGCTATCGCTTCAAGAAGGCTTTTCGCTTGAACAATCCCGTTATGATTTAGAGCAGTTCGCACTTGACCGAATAATTGATTTTTATGTTGGTGCATGGTTAGAAATGGAATCTTTATCTGCCTGAAGGTATTGAAATTTCCATGGGCATCGTTTCCCGCAAATATTGTTTTCCTGCGCCCTTCAAGCAGCAGTTCTTTCCAAACTTTTAACCCTTTATAAAATACATCGTCGGGCAAACCATTTAAAATTTGTAACCCCGCTATTCTGTCATCGAGCAAATCCTTCTTTGACCAACTTCCGCGATTAAAAATCAATTTTTGACCGATAGAAGGTTTATCGAATGGATGCGCAGCGATTGCCACAGCATCTTCTCCCATCAAATCAAGTGTCTCAGTGATAGTTAACGTTGGCTTCATATTAGGATAATCATCTTCACTATCTCCGCTTCCCGGAATAAAATGCGGTGAATTCAGCACTAAGAGATGAACATTTTCTCCACGAGCATTTCCGCAAGATACCTCTTCAGCCGGCAACGGCAGAGCCCCTTCTTCTGTGTCAAAATTATCAATCAAATCGCGTGAAACTTTCCAACGCGGAATAGAGGAGTCGTTTTCATACGGATTCTCCATAGAATTATCAAGATTATATGAATGATCGGCAACAACAAAAAAATCTAACCCGAGTGATTTGGACAATCTGGCAGAAGCGTCTATCGGCGCCCCGAATTCGACTTTATCATCAGTGAAATCAGTATGAATATGAAAATCTCCGTAATGCCAACCGTCTATTCTCGGCAACGCATTTTTACCGCGAACAAATTCCAGTTTTAACGGAGATAAACCTTTCAGATTATCATTCAGAACGAAATATTTTTTATCATTTTCATCCGACAAAGAAAATCTTACATTCACTTTCACTCTGCCCTGCAGCTCATCCGAAAGTTCTATATTAATTACCTCGCTCCAATACCGTTTTGTAATCGGCTGTCCATCATAATTGAATTTGATTGATTGTTTATATCCCTTTTCATCTTCAAGGTCTATTTCAATATCATTCAACCGAGTAGGAAATCTATTGGCGTCTTTTATAATGCAGAGTAAGGGTAAAGAAGTATCCGGGTTGATTCTGAATGGAATATCCGCGATAATTTCCGGCCGTTTCATAAATAATCTGCTTGGAAAATACTTCCATTTATAGTGTATTTCAGCGTAAGCTAAAATAGGAAGCAACAGACTAATCACTTAATTACTTCCACTGAATCGTTCGTTTTTCCTTTACCAATATTTGACGAATTGCCCCATCTTAACCGTGTTATAAATGTGACTCCCACTAATGAAGGTATCAAAACATTCAACAGGAGCAGTAACAACGCCGCGCTTACCGCCGCTGATTCTGTGACTCCCTGATTTTTAAAAAAATATATTACAGTTGCTTCCCTCACCCCCAATTCTCCAAATGTGACAGGAAAAAGCGTTTTCGTAAAATGTGCCGCAGAAGCGTTATTTATCCCGATGAAAAAACTGACCTCGCTGAACGCATTCACAAGTAACCAGAGTTGAAACACTACTAACGACCAAACTCCGCTACCTAATGCGTAAACAAGCAATACTTTTTTCCTGACAACCTGAGCCATAACTGCGGCGATCTTGCTGAACAGCTCTTTTCTCGGTAAAAAATCAGGATACTTGTTAAATGCATATCCCACAATCTGCGGTTTGATTAACGCCAATAAAATAAAGGTATAAATCGCTGTCATTGCCAATGCGACTGCTGCCGTCTGGAATATGCTAAAATCATTATTCGGTACAAAAAACATATATAAGCTGAAAACTCCTATACTGAAATACGCTAATGTTGAGTAAAATTTATCCAGAATAGTCAGGCTGAAAACTTTTATCTGTGGGAGTTCCCGCAGAAACCATGCTCTTCCAAGCTCTCCGATTCTCGCCGGAGTCACTATGCCGAGCGCCATTCCCGATAGATGGGAAACTGCTGCGCTTTTGAACGGCACTCGAGCTTCCTGATCACGCAAAAGCTGATACCATTTTATAATCTGCAGCAATATCGTCACCGGCATTAGAAGAGCTGCTGCAATCAAAAATTGTTTCTTCGCATGGAGAATCGAATTACTTATATCTTCGAATGATACATTAATAAAATTATACAGAAAATATATCAATAGCAGTGTGACGAGCAACTTGATAAGAGTGGATTTATTTCGGAGATCCATTATTGCGGCTTAAGTCTAATTAAAAAGTTTGAGAATAATAAGAAAAGTAGCTGAGCAGAGATTAGAAGATTACTCCTCTAACAGTTCGGCTGAGTCTTTTTCTTTCGGCTGCCTCAAATTCATAAATACCCTTGTTCGTAATACCCATGATCTCGGAAAACCTTTTTTCCTCGTAACGAGTTGTAATGTTTCAGCATTTGCTCGTGATTTAAGGTTACCTACCCTAATTTTGTATAAAGGAGCGTCAAATTGAAGATATGCCTCTCCGTTAAACAAAGAATCCGTAAGAGTAAGTATACTATCGGCTTCACTAATATTTTGGGTCGTATAAACTTGTACTCGATAGCCCGCAACCATAATGTTATAATCAATATTACTCGTATCGGATAACTCTTTTGATCTGTTAGAAAAAGCGGGCATATCCGCTCCATTGATAATTATATCGTCGTCATTCAGAGATAGAGGATCAAACCATCCGTTAACCGTATGTCCGGCTCTGTTATCTGAATTATGCTCTGTTATTGATCCTGCCGTACACCCTGAGATAGCGCTGACGGCTATCAACAATGATAATAGAGTTTGGATATAATATTTCAATTTTAGATTACTTCTAACATTTCAGTGGGCACCCATCCCGCTTTTCCATCAACGATCTTTATCTGCGCCCAACTTTCACTACCGCCGATAATTTCGACTGCGGTACCCTCGTGAAGGATGAACAACTCTTCTCCTATCTCTTCGGGCGCACTTGCGACGGACATCTCGGTGACCATTACTACCGCTCTTTTATTATTTAAATCGGTATCTATCTTCACTCCTGTGATGACGGCGGTAACAACAAACGAAAATCCGAGCGCTCCTAATACTAAATACGATACTCTTTTTGGTCTGCCTGAAGACATAAATAAAGTTAATATGTAAATCAGAATTGAGGCAAGATAAACCGTCAGTAAAAATCGCAGTAATCCTGCTGAAGTAAGCGAGCCCAGTATATTTCGAGCTCCCGTTATTAGAAAATTCTCCGGTAATGGAGTTATTTTATCCGTTATCAACAGATTTACCGCTTTTAAATTATAATTAATGCTTTCATCCTGAGGCGCTAATCGTTTTGCCCTTTCATACGATAATACTGTCGGTCCCAACATATTAAGTTTGTAGTAACTGTTTCCGAGATTGTACCAGACCTCCGGGCTTTCTACCCCACTGTTGACAATAGAACGATAATTATCAGCCGCCTTATCGTATTCACCTTTTTCATATTGAAGATTTCCGTTATGAAATAATTCTGCCGGTGATTGTGCGCCCGCCTCACTGCTGATAAAAACAAGAAGAAGGTATAATATCATCTTATTAAGCATATTTAAAGCACCTTTAATAAGTTATCCAGGGACTTTACCGCCCTGTCGTATGTGGTATCCATATTGTATAATTCAATATTCTCAGGAGAGTAAACTGCTTTCCGGCATAACGCTATTAGAGTATTAAACTCAGCAATAGATGTTTCATCAGCCCCTCTTTTTTTGAGAACATCCTCTATTTCAGCAACATTAATGTTTGCGAACGGGAGATTTAATTTGTCCGCTGCGGCACCTAACAGAACCTTGCTGACCTCATTATGAAACGATTTCAGATTACCCGCTTCCAACGCTTCCTTAGCCTTTTTCAGTCTTTTCCTTGATTCGCCGGACACGCGCCGCCTTCTTTGATAAGCGACATTCGTGCTCATCTGATCATGATGCCTTCTGAATAGAAAAGCTCCTGCGAGGGCGAACATCGGAGACACTCCCCAGAACAGCAGCCAGCCGGTGTCGAGTATTTTTTCGTTTCTTTTACTGAATTCGGAAGTTTCCCTTTTTATAAATCGTATATCGCTGCTTATTATAACTACCTCTTCTCTCGTGAGTCCCGGATTGACTGCCACAAAAGAACGGTCTCCTTCCTCAACATCAATTATAATCGGCTTTGACCTCGACACCTCATATTTATTCTTCTTCGGATTAAAATAAGTCAATTCAATTCGATTAAGCTCCATTTGACCCGCTTTACGCAATATCAATACGTATTCGTAATTCTTTTCCCCATATATGCGACCCCGCTTAACGGAACTTTGCTGGTTGATTTCAGGCTCGAAAATTTCCACTCCATCGGGAAACTCAATTACGGGAGCCCTTGTTGATTTAATGTTTCCGGCTCCGGAAATCTTTACCCTCAATGTAATTGCGTCATTTACTTCCGCCTCAGATTCCACAATTTCCGCTGTTATTTTAAAATCACCCACTGCACCGGAAAAATCTTCGGGTTTTCCTTTCTCGGGAAGAGGAAGAACGTTTATTTTGAGGCTGTTTGACAGCACGCGTTTGTTCACAAATCTTCCAAAGGGATCATCGAAAAAATCATCAAATATACTGTTAGAGCGACGCCTTTTAACTCTCTCTTTGAAATCAAGGGGAAGCTCCGCTAACTCCAGCTTACCGGAACGGGTAGGAAATAAAGCGAATCGTCCCACGACTGCGGTACTGTACCGAACCCCATCGATTATTTCTTCTTCCACCAATGGTTTTGCCGGCTGAGGAATCTCTTCGACCCAGAATCCGATTGCCTCCGGAGGTGACGGAGTATTGAAATTAACCAGCCGTACTCTGGTATAAATTCTGTATGTAACCGTTACCTGCTCTCCTTTATAAACCTTATCTTTATCAATTGAAGCCACCAGAAAGGTAGACTTTTTCTTTCCGCCTTTTTGATTTAAGCCCTGAGCGGTTATCGGATTTTTTCTTCCACGGGAAGATGATACGTTGATACTGATGGATTCCGATTTGTACGTCATACCTCTATATCTTAGAGTCGCCGCTTCTATTTTAAAACTTCCATTCTTTTTTGGCTCCAGCACCCAGGTATAGGTAGCCGAAGAACTTATTTCGCCATTGAAATACGAAAAATTGGTTGATTGGGACGGTCCGCCTACAATATAAAAATCATTGAATTCTGATACTTCAACATCCGGTAAGTTCAGCTGACGTTCGCCGCGAATTTCCAGCTTATATGTAAACCGCTCTTTTAAACTTAGATCGCTGCGGGAAACCGATGCCTCCATCTCTATCTCATTCTGAGCGATTGAGACGTCAAAGAAAATCAAGACAACAAGAATGGTATATATCAGTTGTCTTAACATTACCAGTCTTTTTCCGGCTGTCTTCTTCTCACCGTCTTTGCGGATATGTAATCCTTTAATGCTTCCATCTCCTGCTGCTCTAAGGCATCGAGAATGTCCTTGTATTCTTCCTGTGTTCGTTCTTTTTCTTCCTGTTGTTGCTGCTGCTGTTTATTTTTCTGTTCATTTTCATTATGCTCTTGCTCGTTATCATCTTCCTTTTCTTCGTTTTCTTTCTTTTCACTCTCATCTTGCTCCTCAGAATCTTCGTTTTCCTCTTCTTGCTCGTCGTCGCCTTCCTGTTTTTGATCATCCTCTTGGAGTAAATTCTTCACGAATTCATAATTAAACTTTGCGTCTTCATCTTCCGGATTAAGCATCATAGCATTTTTAAAAGCCTGAAGACTTTCTTCCGGTTTATTTAATTTAAAGTATGTATTTCCTAAATTATAATACGCTCTCGATTTCGTGTAATTGTCTTCAGAGTCCAGAGCATCCTCAAAACCCGATTTAGCGGCATTAAAAGTTCCTTTTTTATAAAATGAGCTTCCTAAATTGAATTTTAGATTAGTGTCATCTGATTTATCCGCTAACATATCTGAATAGAGCTTTATAGCCTTATCATATTCTCCGTCTCTATACGCTTGTAAAGCTGGATCTGTCGTGCTCTCCTGGGCGTACAGCGGCGCTGTTACCACAAAAATCATAATAAGAAACATTACTTTATTTATATCTGCCATGCCACTCTTTTAGAAGTTTACGCTTTTCGGGGATAAAAGGTTCAGTCATAAGCAATAAAAGGGTGAAAGCGACTATATATTGGTACCATTCTTTGTATTCATCGAACTCTCTCGTGCTGAATTCGCTCTTCTCCATCAATCTGATCTCTTTATGTACCATTTCAAGTCCATTACTCCGTTCGCCGATTCTGAAGTATCTTCCACCCGTAATACCGGAAATCTCATCGAGAACAACTTCATTCAATTTGCTTGTCACAATCTTATCTTCACTGTCTCTCTTAAATCCTGTTCTTTCTCCGCGGTTATTGTATAAAGGTATTGGCGCGCCGGAGACTGATGCAACCCCAACGGTGTAAATTATTGCTCCCGTCTCGACAGCTTTTTCCGCCGCTTCAGTCGTATGCTTTTCATGGTCTTCTCCGTCGGTGAGCAGAATAATTACTTTTTGTGTAGCTCTCTCTTCGGTAAACGATTCCAATGCGATTTCGATCGCTTCGGCAGTTGCAGTTCCCTGAGTTCCGATAATATCAGTATCAAGTATATCCAACATCATTTTGGCGGCGGAATAATCTAAAGTAAGCGGAACCTGAAGATAGGCTGTTCCTGCGAATGCCACCAACCCCACCCTGTCGCCTTCCAGCTTATCTATAAACCGGGAAATCTCAAACTTGGCTCTCTCTATTCTGTTTGGAACTATATCCTCCGCCTGCATACTCTTTGAGACGTCCAAAAGTATTATTATATCTATCCCCTCCCGCTTGACCTCGGAAAGTACCGTCCCCATTTGCGGTCCCATAAGAGCAAAAATAAGCAGCGAAATCGCGAAAATAACTGTCAATACTTTCGCGGCTTGTCTCTTCCGGCTTGTGCTGCGATGAAGTCTTTTGACTACTTCCATTTCACCTAATGAAGATAAAAGCCGATTTTTTTTCTTCAATGAAAAATAAAGCATTAATACCAGCAGTGGAATGAACCATAGAAAATAGATAAAACTGTAATTTACAAAACGGAACATCAGGGCAATCTCCGAGAATAAGTCATTCCCGCAAAAACTTCTATCAGAAGGATAATCAATCCCGGAAGTAGTAGAAATGAATACAATTCTTCAAATCGCGTATATTCCTTGACTTTTATTTCAGTTTTTTCCAACTCGTTGATTTCGTTGTATATATCCTGAAGCCGTTGTTCGTCTGCTGCGTGAAAATATTTTCCATTGGTGCGCTCGGCAATTTTTATCAACATTTCTTCATCTAAATCACCTTGAAGCAATCTGCGCGATTTCGTTCCAGCGCCGATAGTGTACACTTTAACGTCAAATGCCGCAGCCAGCTCTGCCGCGGTAAGCGGCTGCACCTCACCCGAGTTGTTGCTGCCGTCAGAAAGGAGAATCATAATTTTACTTTTGGCATCGCTTCTTCTTAGCCTGTTAACACCGCTTGAAATAGCAAGACCAATAGCTGTGCCGTCATATTTTTTGGGAACAATTCGGACCTTTCTTAAAAACGATCGTAGTACATCGTAGTCCAACGTCAAAGGCGCTTGAATAAACGATTCAGCGGCGAAAACTATAAGTCCTATCCTGTCATTTTTCCTGTTTTTTATAAACAAATCCGCTACGGCTTTTGCCGCCTCTAATCTGTTCGGTTTAAAATCTCTCGCTTCCATACTGCTGGAAATATCCAGAACGAGCATTATATCAATTCCTTCTGTAGTGATTTCCTGATTGGTAACCCCCGAACGGGGACGCGCGAATCCGAATATTATAAGAGTCAGCGCAATCAAACGCAGAGCAAACGGGAGATGAACCCGTAGCGATACTTTCCTGCCGGATATCTTGCTGAAAATCCGGGTATCGGAAAACCTTAATTTACTGCGAAGAGCTTCATTCTTTCGCAGATACCAATACAGGAGAGCGGGTACGAATAAGAGTAACCATAGAAATTCTATATTTTCAAAAGATATCATTCTAATCCACCGTTAAGACGGTAAAATAGAATGATTTGTTGTAAAAATCTAAGTGATTATTGACTCTTCAATTTTAGAGGCAATCCTCAGTATTCCAAGTTCATCAAAAGGTTTTCCGATTATTTGTACACCGATAGGCATTCCATCGGTTGATTTTCCGCCGGGAACGCTAATACCCGGCAATCCGGCAAGGTTAAGAGAAGTTGTGTAAACATCAACAAGATACATCGCCAGAGGGTCGTCCATTTTTTCGCCGATATTAAATGCCGTTATCGGTGAAGTAGGAGTGATTATCGCATCAACCTTTTCGAAAGCCTTTAGAAAATCATCACGTATCAATCTTCTGACCTGCTGCGCTTTTTTATAGTACGCGTCGTAGTAACCCGCTGATAATACATAAGTTCCGAGCATAATTCTTCTTTTAACTTCTTCGCCGAATCCTTCACTTCTTGACGAATTATATACTTCGGACAGGTCGCTTCCCGCTCCTCTATGTCCGTAACGCATTCCGTCATATCGCTCAAGATTTGAGGATGCCTCGGCAGTGGCAATGATATAATATGTTGCGATGGAATATTCCGTGTGGGGAAGCGATATATTGATTACTTCAGCTCCCTTAGACTTTAAGTCATCAATAATTTTACTGACGCTTTCAACTATCTCCTCATCACAACCCTCTCCATAATACTCTTTCGGTAACCCGAGCTTCAATCCGTTAACATCACTCTCGAGCAAACTCGGATAATCCGGTACTTCATTTGCAGCGGAAGTAGAATCGCGCTCATCCGAACCGGAAATTACTTTCAGTAAAGCCGCGCAATCGCTGACGGAACTGGCTATCGGACCTATTTGGTCAAGAGACGACGCAAACGCCGTTAATCCGTACCTGGACACTCTCCCATAAGTCGGCTTCATCCCAACTACCCCGCAGAAAGAGGCTGGCAACCGAATTGAGCCGCCTGTGTCGCTTCCGAGAGCCATATCTACAATGCCTGCCGCTACCGCAGCGCAGGAACCACCGCTGGAACCGCCGGCGACTTTTTTAGGATCATGCGGATTTTTTACAGGACCGAAATACGAGTTTTCATTGGATGATCCCATAGCAAATTCATCCATATTAGTTTTTCCGAATAAGAGAGCCCCGCTTTGTTTTAACTTATCCACCACCGTTGCATCATAAAGCGGTACAAAATCCTTGAGTATCCCCGAAGCACAGGTCGTAGGAATTCCTTCTGTGGAAAGCAGGTCTTTTATCGCTACAGTTTTGCCTGAAAGCTCCCCGTTATTCCCCGATTTCATTTTATCGGATATTCGGTTCGCGGAGGCACGTATTTCATCATTGTTGATATATGTAAATATATTCAACTCTTCCCGTTCTGCCGACAGAGCGATAGAATCTTCAACCTTACTTAGAAACTTTTCGTACTCCTCCACACTACTCCTGAATATCGTAATTTAAATTGAAGGATTATCCTAATATGAATCGCTGCTAAAGTGAATTACCGCTTAAGCTTTCGGAGAGTCATCTTCCTTGGATTCGTCAGCTTCATCCTGCTTTATTTCCTGGGATACCTCTTTCGCCGCTTTTCGGAACTCCATAATGCCTTTGCCTAATCCCCTTGCAAGCTCAGGGAGACGCTTCGCTCCGAACAACAATAGAATAACAAGGAAAATTATAATCCATTCCCAACCGCCGGGAAATCCCATTTTATGCTCCTCTGTTATTTATTAACGCCACCACCTTAGAAGATAATAAGAAATTCCGATTCCAATCAAGCTTATTACGTTTAACGTAATACTAAATCCAACTGTAATAGACAGCAATATTATATTTATTGTCCCCGGTCCTATTGATAAAGTTGTGGAAATCAGGAAAAATTGTTTTACTACGCCTTCAGGTAAGATAAATGCTAAGATTTTTCCCACTAATGTGCCTATTACCGCGCCAAGCACTATAATGGTAACTACCATTCCAATTTGTTTACCTTTGTTCAACATATCCTTTTTTTTCGCTTAACCCGCAGCTGTTATTGATTCAAATATTCCCAATCCGTCATCGGAGCCTAAAATGGATTCACTCGCTCGTTCCGGATGAGGCATCAATCCTAACACGTTACCTGATTTATTATAAATTCCGGCAATATCGGCAATTGAACCGTTCGGGTTGGATTCATCGTTCACATTCCCATCCTTGTCACAATATCGGAAAGCTATCTGATTGTTTGACTCAAGCAGAGCCAAAGTTTCCGCATCAGCAAAATAATTTCCTCCGATATGCGCTATCGGCATTTTTAAAACCTGTGATTTTTCATATTTCGCGGAATAAACAGGATTATCTGCCTCAGGTGTAATATATACATCGTCGCTGATGAACCTTAAAGAGTCATTAGTTACCAGCGCTCCGGGCAACAATCCGCATTCGAGCAATATTTGAAATCCATTACAAATACCAAGAACAGGTTTACCTTTATTCGCAAATTCTATCACAGAATCCATAATCGGAGAAAACCGCGCAATTGCGCCGGCTCGTAAATAATCGCCATAACTGAATCCACCCGGAAGTATCACTACATCCACTTCTTCAAGCTCGGAATTTTTGTGCCAAAGCATTTTCACGTCTTGAAGAAGAACGTCCTGTAATACGTGTTGAGCGTCTAAATCGCAATTTGATCCGGGAAATACGACTATACCGAATTTCATTTAACGCATTTACTCCTCAAGCAACTCATAAGTATATTTCTCTATTACAGGGTTTGATAACAGCTTTTCGCAGGCTTTTTCGGTTGATATCCGAGCTTCTTCTAATTCAGCAGAATCAAACAGAATTTCAAAATATTTACCTGTTCGGAGTTCCTTGATTCCCTCTATGCCGACCCCCGGAAAAGCTTCTAAGATAGTTTTACCCCGCGGATCTAAAATACCGTCCTTTAATGTGACTTTTACCCTGGCTGTTATCAAATCGCCGTCATTCCCGGATAGTGGAGTCGGTAATTTCTGATTCTTCTTTCCCATTATTCAGTATCCAACGACCGATAACATAGGTTAGATATGTAAAAGTAATCGGGAATATTACCAAACCTCTGAAAGTGAGCATCAAGATACCTGAGGCGACCATTATCCACAACATAATATTAACCTTACCATCTCTTTTTAAGGAGAAGTGAGGGAATTTATCGAAAGGAATATGACTTATCATAAGAGTGGATGTTAAAATTATAAGAGGTATTACAAACCTTGCCGCCCCCATATTATAAGGGACTGCAAAATTAAAAAGAACCAATGACGAATGTAACATCGCCATACCCGGAACGGGTAAACCCACAAATTTTGCGGAATGTTTCTCCGAATGAATATTGAATTTCGCCAGCCTTATTCCCGCGAATAATAGAGGCACAAATGCAACTATGGCTCCTGCCACTACCCAATCTCCGGAAAAGGCTTTATAAAGTAATACTGAGGGAGCAAGTCCGAATGAGATAATGTCTGCCATTGAATCAAATTCTAACCCAAAATGTGATGGCTGATTCAATTTACGGGCTATTTTTCCATCAAGAGCGTCAAACAGAGTAGCTATTATTATAAAATATGCTGCCATGGAAAACTTGCCGTTGATTGTAGCAAGAATTGAGAGGTAACCGCTCATTTGGTTCATAACCGTAAATACACTCGGTACCACAGATTTGCTTATTCTAAACATCTATAATCCCTATTACTGTTTCCCCTCCCTTAACTTTATCACCAACTTTAACTCGAATCTCCGAGTTCAACGGGAGGAGAATATCAACCCGACTTCCAAACCTTATTAATCCGAATCTTTCTCCAGCGCTGACAGATTGACCGGGTTCAAGTTTCCAGACTATTCGCCTTGCGATCAATCCTGCTATTTGTTTAAAGTATATTTTTTTGCTTCCAGTGTCAATAGAAATAAGCGTTTGCTCGTTTTCGAGCGATGCCTTTTCATTCCAGGCGGCTAAGAATTTTCCCGGGTAATATTTTATTTCATCAACAACACCCGAAATCGGAATCCTGTTTATATGCACATCGAATACCGATAGAAATACAGACACCTGAATCAGCTTTTCGTCAGACAGTTCGGGAAAACTCGCCTCTTTTACCACCACTACTTTACCGTCAGCGGCGGATATTACAAGTCCTACTCCTTCCGGCGTAACTCTGTCGGGATCACGAAAGAAAAAAATTATAAAGAGCAAAAGCACTCCTTCGGCGAAGGTGAATCCCCAAATAATATTGCTTCCGGTAAAGGATGCAATTATCCCCAAGATTATCAGTACTAATCCTGCTGCTCCAATGAATGGAAGTCCGTCTAAAGCCATCTTATATCTCTAATATTAACCGAGAACTCTTGACAAAATTTCCTTGTAGGCGCTTACCACGCCTCCAAGATCTTGCCTGAACCGGTCTTTGTCAAGTTTCTTTTTAGTCTCTGCATCCCAGAAACGGCAGGTATCAGGCGAAATTTCGTCACCAAGATAGATTGTTCCGTTTTGAAGCCCGAACTCCAATTTAAAATCAACCAGCAGTAGGTCTCTTCTAATTAAAAAATCTTTTAAGACAACATTTATCTTTTTAGCATATTTTCCGATTTCCGTCACCTGGTCCAGAGTGGCAAGCTTGAATGCCACAGCATGTTCGTTACTTATCATCGGATCATGCAGCTTATCTTCTTTTAAATAATACTCAAGCACAGGTTGCTCAAGTTCCGTCCCCTCTTTAATACCGTATTTCTTTACAAGGCTTCCGGCAGCGATATTTCTCATTACGACTTCTAATTTGAACATCTCAAGTTTTTTTACCAGCATGGATGTAGCGGTCAGCTTTTTCTCGTAATGAGTTGGAATGCCAAAGGTTTTCAAATAATCGAATAGGAATGCCGATACCTGATTGTTGACCTCGCCTTTTCCTTTAATAGTACCTTTCTTGGCGCCATTTCCTGCTGTAGCATCATCCTTAAAGAGTTGAATTACAAGTTCATCGTCTTTGGTAGAATATATTTTTTTTGCTTTACCTTCATATAAAAGATTTTTCTTGTCCAACACGTTCCTCCGTTAATGTAGATTCAATCTATCAAATATTTCATCTACGTATTTTAAGTTCAATTCCGGCTTGAAACATTCTTCAATTTCTTCCTCACTTAGCAGAGATTGAACTTCGTTATTTTCCTGTAAACATACTTTAAAATCTATCTGCTCGTTCCAGGCTTTCATTGCAGATGTCTGTACAATCGAATATGCTTTTTCTCTGGCTATCTCTTTCTCAATCAGCTTAAGCAGCACTCCCCCTGAATAAACAAGATTAAATGATTGATTAATATTTTCTCTCATTCTATCCGGATCCACTATCAGATTTTCCATTAATGAACTAAATTTCTTAAGACAATATACCACTGTAATAGTGGCATCCGGAATTATAACTCTTTCAACTGATGAATGAGATATATCCCGCTCGTGCCACAACGCCACATTTTCCAGAGCAGCAAGCGAATATCCTCTTACGAGACGCGCCATTCCACTGATTCTTTCGGCGAGGATCGGATTTTTTTTATGCGGCATAGCCGAAGAGCCTTTTTGTCCTTTACTGAAATACTCCTGAACTTCTCTTACTTCCGTCCTCTGTAAATGGCGAATTTCCACAGCAAATTTTTCCAGGCTGGATGCTATCAATGCAAGCATGTTCAGATAACTTGCGTGTCTGTCTCTCTGAATTATCTGGTTGGATATAGGGGCAGGCGTTAATCCAAGCCGTTCACATACCGCAGATTCTATTTCAGGACCCAAATGAGAATACGTTCCCACAGCGCCCGATATTTGACCTGTAGAAATATCTTCTAATACCTCTGACCATCTTTTTTTATGTCGTCTCACTTCCTCTATCCATACGGCGAGCTTCAAACCGAATGTCAGCAGCTCTGCGTGGATACCGTGGGTTCTGCCTACCATTACGGAATTCTTATGTTCTAACGCTCTTTTTATCAATACATCTTCAAGAACCGACAGTTCTTTAGCGATTATCATTCCCGCTTCTTTCATCCTCATAGCGAGTGATGTATCAAGAAGGTCTGAAGAGGTCATTCCGAAATGCATATAACCGGAATTATCACCCACATACTCGGCAACATTAGTGAGAAAAGCGATTACGTCATGATTAACTTCATTTTCAATTTCGTCAATCCGCTTAACGGAAAACTTACCCTTTGCGCGAATGGATTTTGCTGCTTCCTTCGGAATCATACCTATTTCGGATTGCACCTCGGCGACTATGGTTTCTATTTCGAGCCAGGTATCAAATTTATGCTCTTCCGTCCAAACATTACCTATTTCTTTCGGAGTGTATCGGTCTATCATAATAATTACTTGTGAGATTTTCCTAAAATCATTTTAACGCCTCTAACCGAATTCCCTCTTTTAATTTCGATAGTCAATAAATCTCCGGCTCTCAAAAAATTTTCCTCAATTATTCTGAAGATATCGTCATCATCAATCACTTCAACATTATTTACTTTAATAATTATATCGCCTACGAGTAATCCGGCTTTCGAAGCCGGGCTTTTCTTTTCAACGTTCGTGACAATCACACCCTTTTCAGTTTTCAAGTCCAAATGTTTCGCTAACAGCCGATTCAGGTTTCTTACTGCCATTCCCGTCCAGAAACTTCTATCAACTTTACCCATAGTCCTTAATTCCTCATAAACGGAAATTGCTCTGTTCACGGGTATGGCGAAACCGATTCCAATTGACCCTTCAGAAAACCGGCTACCGGTGAAGATAAAAGTGTTCACACCGATTACTTCACCAATTGCGTTAAGCAATGGACCGCCGCTGTTTCCGGAGTTTATCGAGGCATCCGTCTGTATCATATCCTGATAAACTCTTCCTGATTCCTGTTGACCGAAATCAAGATCTAATCCGGATACCACACCTACTGTTGCAGTAGGCTTTTTACTTACGTCGAAAAGCCCGAATGGATTACCGAGAGCAATGACCCATTCCCCGATAATTATATCATCTGAATTGCCCATTTTCAGGAATGGAAAATTTTTTCCCTTGATTTTCAGCAATGCAATATCAGATACCTCATCAATGCCTACTATATCGGCATTGTGATCTGTTCCATCAGATAAGGTCACTATAACTTCTTCAGCGTTTTCAATTACGTGCGTATTGGTCAGTATAAACCCATCCGATGAAATTAAAAAACCGGAACCCAAACTTTTTATTCTTTGCCTGAATACCCTATCAGGAAACAGAAGCGACCAAATAGGGTCCTTGTCAAACGGAGTCCGTGAATATTCACGAATCTGAGTAGCATTTATTCCTGCAACTGCCGGACTGGCATCGGCAACTGTCCTTGTTATCATATTATTTCTATTATTAGAAATAAATGCATTCGCATCGTTTTTATCCTGCGCGGTTAGATCTTGTATTAAAGAAACAGATACCAATAATATTAAAATATAATATATCGACTTATGACCTTTCATCTTTCGTATGCAAAAACCTGTTATGATTTCATTGACTCCCAGTCTTTAAGGAACTGCTTCAAGCCAATATCCGTTAAAGGATGCTTTGCCATCTGATGAAGCACTTTCATCGGAAGCGTAGCGATATCCGCTCCGTATAAAGCTGAATCAACCACATGGATCGGGTTCCGAATACTCGCAACGATTATTTCCGTTTTATATCCGTAATTATCGTAAATCTGCCTGATATCACCAATAAGATTCATCCCCTCAGCTGCCATATCGTCTATCCTGCCTACAAACGGGCTAACGAAAGTAGCTCCGGCCTTAGCGGCTAATAGCGCTTGAAGTGCTGAAAATATCAGCGTTACGTTGGTCATAGTTCCTTCACTGCTTAAAATCTTCACAGCTTTTATGCCATCAACCGTCATAGGAATTTTAACACAGATGTTTTTATGCAGTTCTCTTAGCTTTCTGCCTTCTTCTACCATTTCATCTACTTTAAGTCCTACCACTTCAGCGTTTACCGGCCCGTCAACAAGTTCACAAATTTCTTTTATTACTGTTTCAAAATCCCGACCTTCTTTAGCGATTAAAGTTGGATTTGTTGTTACTCCATCCACAATTCCCCATGAAGCGCCTTCTTTAATCTCATCCACATTTGCAGTATCTAAAAATATTTTCATTTCACTCCTCTATCAATTCACATCGTTGGGATAAATAACTTTTTCAAGATATAACCCGTGAGCAGGGGCAGTAGGCCCTGCCGCTCTTCTATCAGACTTCTCAAATATCAATTTAAAATCTTCAATACCAATATTACCGTTACCTATTTCTATCATTGTGCCGACAAGCGATCTTACCATATGGTGCAGAAACCTGTCAGCTCTTATAGTATAATACAAAAAATCATCATATTCATTCCACACGGATTTTAATACGTTACAATTTCCGTTTTCGGTTCCCGAGGTCGCTTTGCAAAATGAGTTGAAGTCTTTTTGTGTCATAATGAAATTTGCGGCAGAATTCATTTCACTTACATTTAATTCAATCTCCAGACGGTGAGCGAAATGTCGTTCAAGCGCAGTCACTCTCCTAATAATTTTATATCCGTAGTGCCGTTCAATCGCGCTTCTGCGCGAATCAAATTTATCATCTACATCCTCCGATGCAAGAACCCTTATGTCTCTCGGTAGAGTGCCGTTAAGCCCGCTCTTTATCTTATCCGCAGGAATATCAGCGGATGTTTTAAAGTTCGCTACCTGCCCTTTAGCATGCACGCCTTTATCAGTTCTTCCGGCTCCCGTTACCGTCAAGTCCTGCCCCACTATTATTTTAAGACTTTTTTCTAATTCCCCCTGCACGGTTATCCCGTTTTTTTGTTTTTGCCACCCGCTGTAGTTAGTTCCATCATACTCCAAAAGAAGTTTCACATTCCTCATATTAAAAATACGTTGCTCCTGTAACCGCTGTGGCAATAAATGTTGATATATAATCAGCCGTGGAAAATCTGAACTTCTTTAATCGTGTTTTAGCGCCGGGACTGCTATATCCTCTCGATTCAAGCACAAGAGCTAATCGCTCCGCTCGAGCAAGGCTTAGTGTGAAAAGCGGAATCAGCACAGGAAGCATCCGTCTGACTCTGCTAAAGAGACTATTCCCCATTGAAATTCCGCGGGCAATCTGTGCCTCCTTTATCCGAACAGCCTGATCAGAAATTATCGGAACAAAAGACAGCGCCAAAAGAAAAAGAAGGGAGATACGCTCAAGCGGAACACCGATTTTTCCTAACGGAGCTGCCAACTCCCTCAGAGATTCCGCCAAACTTGCCGGTTCAACAGTCATACTGAAATAAGCTCCGGCAGAAACTAATATTCCAACCCGATAAGTAAAAAAAAGCGCTTTGTTCACTATTTCATCCGAATATGATAATCCCGTTCCACCTAAAAAGCTCGCATTGAAAATAAAATGAAATACGAACGTTAACGGAACAAGCAATAAAAAGTATTTTGATCTCTGCCAAAACCGTTTAAACCCCGAAGGCTCAACTCCTATTATTATCAATAAAAACAGCAGAGAAGTCAGCGTTGACCGCATCCCTCCTACCATTGCGAGAATGAGCAGACAAACAAAAAATATAGATTTAACGCGTGGATCATATTTCATATAAAAAGAATTGGAAAGGTCGATTATTGATCCTGATATATTTTTAGCATTGTTAACGAGTAGATAAGTTAAGCTGAATAAAATAAAAGTCAAATTTGCTGCGAAATCATTCGTTGAATTTTATTATCGGCCGGTCAAGGGAACTTTTGCTTGACTTTGTTAGGAGAATTGAGTTGGTTAAATGCTCCGAATTAACGAGGGAAAAATAATTCAATTTTTACAGATGGTGCTCTATTGAAGAGATTGTCAGATGCCGTAAATTCAGCTTTAACTAACAGCTTAGCCGTAAAAAAGGGTGAAAAGGTTCTTGTCATCACTGATGCGAAAACACGGCATATCGGAATATTATTTCATGAAAGGGCAAAAGAATTGGGAGCCGAATCGTTTCTCATTGATATGATTCCGCGCTCTACAGACGGTGAAGAGCCGCCTGATGCCATAGCGAAGCTTATGCTCTCCACCGATGTTCTTATTTGTCCCACAAGCAAATCGCTGACACATACAAATGCTCGAAGAGCAGCCAGTAAAAAGGGTGCGAGAACCATCACGCTTCCAAACGTAAACGAAGATATGTTAGCGCGCGCGGGGAATGCGGATATGAAAAGAATGTCTCTTATCACAAATAAAATATCAGATATTCTCACTATAGGTCGAAATGTTCATATCACTACCGCGTCGGGAACTGATTTGAGAATGTCCATCAAAGGGAGAAAAGGAATACCCGATACCGGATACGTAACCAATCCGGGAGAGACATGCAATATTCCGGCGGGCGAAGCTTTTTTAGCTCCGGTGGAAGGGAAAACGGATGGTATAATGGTAATCAACGGTTCTATGGGAAATACAGGGATTATCAAAAAACCTATTAAAATGTATATTTCGAATGGCTATGTCACAAAAATTATCGGAACACGCGAAGCCCGCATTTTAAGAAAACAGCTTGCGCCTTTCGGTAAAAAGGGGAGAAATATCGCCGAACTCGGTATAGGAACCAACCATAAAGCGATTCTCACGGGAAATATCTTAGAAGACGAAAAAATTCTCGGAACCGTTCATGTTGCGCTTGGAAACAATATAAGTATGGGCGGAACCTGCGATGTTGGAATTCACTTAGACGGCATTTTACTCAAGCCGACCTTGACTATTGATGATAAAGTGATTCTATCGGGAGGAAAAATCAGAATATGAAGTTCATAGAAACTACAGGCGTGCCTTCCGGGCTAATCTTCAACTGTGCGCTTTCGATAGACCTGCCAATCATCTGATTCCGTCCGTATCTGTAGCTTGTATTCATAACGCTAATTATTCTATTTAATATTAAAAATCCGATGGTGTATTCGATATTTAGTTGAGCGTTTTCACTGTCAAACCGCAGTGATTTATACCTGAGCCTTGCCTCATTTGAACTCCAGTTCCAACTATACTCCTCCAAATTATAAACGCTTGTCGGGTCTCGACTCCGTCTCCTGGAAGCGTTGAAATCTTCAACAGTGTTATACCCGCCTATATTTGCGAAAAACAGATCATCCTTGCCATTTATATCAACTCCCGCATTTGCCGAAGCAAAAACTTCAAAATCCTCTTTCTTCCAATTTTTAACTTTTATGTTCCATATCAATGACAACCAGAGCGCTGTTTCGGACGAATGAAATATTTTGGCTGATGTATGACTTCCGATTGACTTTTCTCCCAAGCCCGGCAATAAGAACGATAACAAAACAGCTTTTCTCTTTGTAGGATAATTATCATAGTCGATTCCCTGAGACAGCATTAGATTTGCATTTATACTTTTAGAAGTCACATCCGCAGACATCCTCTGCACCAATCCTACAGGGATAATCTTTTTGTCGTCCCCATCTGAGGGATATAAGTAGGAGTTGCCGATTAAGATAATTAGAGCAATCAAAATTCCCGATGATTTAGTCAATTTCAATATTTTCAACTCCTCACCGAATATAAAAGATATGTAATAATCCCGGCGATCACTCCTGCCAAAAATTTTTCCATTTTGCTGCTTGAGAATTTAACTTCCCTCTTACTCTTTAAAAAATCGGGAGCGCCCTGTTCTAATAAACCGGTATCAATTCCCTTTACCGAATCATTTCCCAGAAAACTCAAATCCATTTCTTTTCCCCAATTTATATTCCCATCTGACTTCGAATAAAGCAATAACTTAAAGTTTCCTGATATTTTTCTCAATCCGTCGCGAAGTTCAAAGTTGATTTTCGGATTGAGAATATTCAATTCAACAATATTTGTGAGAGTGTCAACATCATCATCCAATATAGTGGTATATCCCATTTCGTCAAGCGCTTCTTTGACTGCGGTTGTCACAAACAAAGTCTTGGCTTCATTTTCTGAACTTAAAATTCTATACGTTTTTTCTTTAGGAATCGCATTAACCGTCAGACTGTCGGTCACTATCTTTTTTATTGCTGTTTCTGCAAATCGAACATTATTCATTATTTCATCCTGCCCGGATAATTGAGCGCTCACTATTAGAATCAAGAAGATTGAAATAATTTTATACTTCATTTTTACCTGACGGTAGCTTTACATAACTTATTCCTACTAATAGAAGTGTGATAACGGCGGTTATCCAACCGACATAATCGCCGTACTTATTGTATATCGTTTCCTCATCAAGAAGCTTCAGCTCTCCGGAAAGTACGCCTCTTTTCCCGAGTCCTATCTTTTTCGTGATTCGCCCGAAAGGGTCAATAAGCTCCGATATTCCCGTATTTGCGCACCTGGCTATCGACCGACGATTTTCTATTGCTCTCATCACGGCTATCTGAGCATGCTGGTATGGGCCTGAAGTGTTTCCGAACCATGCGTCATTAGTGATGATGATGAGAAGCTCCGCCCCGCCTGATACAAAAGTCCTTGATGATGAAGGAAATACGGATTCGAAACAGATACCTACGGAGAATTTTTTGCCATCTAAATCAAATACTTTATAGTCCTCTCCACTTGTAAAATTTGCCTGTCCTACATCAAAATTAGAGAGAAACGGTAACTTATCCTCGAACGGAACTTTCTCGGCAAAAGGCACCAGATACATTTTATGGTAACGTTCTATATTTCGAGTTCCGGGACGAAGAAGAAAGCAGGAATTATATTTGTGAAACTTATCTTTTCCATAGTATTTATAATCTAACGTACCGGTCAAAAGCGGAATTCCCACCGAATCAACAAAAGAGAGTACCTGATCAAATCTGTTGTCCCTGTTTGTACGTAGATATGCCGGCGTAGCAGTTTCGGGCCAAATTATGAGATCGGGATTATATTTTCCCGCTTCGGCTGTCAGCTTTCCGTAATTCCGATATACTTCGTCTCTCAACTCCACATTCCATTTGTCTTTCGGATCAATATTCGGCTGTACGATACTGACTTTTATTGAATTGACCGTATTTTCAAGAATCGTATCTGCGCCGCTTAGAACAGCAGTTCCATATAGCCAGGGGATTAAAAGCGCCATACCTCCGGCTATTGCATATATTCCTGCAATTTTCGGCTGTGACAGCGATTTCAGCGCTTTAAACGCTAATACATTCACGAATATAAGTAAAAATGATACTCCCCATGCTCCTGTTATTGAGGCAAATTGAATCAGCGGAATATAATACGTTTGGGAGTTTGCTATCATTGTCCACGGAAACCCTAAAGAACCGTGTGAACGAACGAATTCAATCCCTACCCATACGACCGGCGCTGCCCAGATTGCGGAGTCTCCCCATTTTTTCAGTAGCCGAACGTGTATCCATCCGTATAATGTGAACCAGAGAGCAAGAACTGAAACTGAACCAATTACTGTTAATATTCCGACAAAAGCAGACGCTCCGGAATTTGCTCCTATCCAATAAATAATTATTAGATTTGCTACCAATCCCGTAATAAAGTTTTTCCTGAACATTTTAGCGTTGAGGTTTCGTTCAAGAAAATAAAAGTATGGAACAAAGGCTATCCACGCGAAATAGCCCGTATTTAGCGGAGGAAACGAACCTCCAAATAAGAGAGCAAAAAAACCGAGTAAAGCGTAATCAACTTTCTTTTCGCGTTTTATATTACTTTCTTCACCGTTCAATTCAGTGTTTCTCTATATGATCCAAATATGACCGTAATATGAGAGCCGCAGCCATTTTATCTACTTCGCCTTTGTCCTTCCTATAATCTACGCCTAATTTCCGCAATTCGCTCTTTGCATCTTCCGATGAATATTCTTCCGGCCAGGTCTCTACTTTAACTTCCACACTGGATTCGAGTTCCCTAACGAATTCTTTCACTGATTCCGCCATTGGGCCGCTCTCGCCGTCAAGAGAGTAAGGTATTCCCACTACTACTCCATTTACGCCATTTGATTGAATTATTTCTAATAACTCTTTGATTAAATCTTTTCTATTATTGTTTTGAATTGTGTTAAAACCGCTGGCTATAATTGCCAATGGATCTGTCATGGCAAGCCCTACCCGCTTCTCGCCGTAGTCGATTGCTAAAATACGCCCGGGTTCATTCAAGATTTTCGCATAATTGATGAATTGCCACTGAGGTATTTATGATTAAAACTAATTTTGAAATTGAAAGTTCGTCAGCCTTGAAGTGAATCAAGCGGTAGTCTCAGAGATTTTTTCAGCAATTTGCCGGGTCTAAAGTGGGTCTTTCTCCGTGGAGGAACATGAATTATTTCATTTGTACGAGGATTTCTCGCTTTCGGCTTCGCTTTTGTCGGTTTAACCTCAAATACACCGAAATTTCTAACCTCAATTCTAATCTGCGGGAAAGGCTCGCTCATCATTTCCCTGAGAGTAGTAAATACACCGTCCACTATCTCCTCAACCATATAAATTTTGAGACCCAATTTCCGAGCGGTTTGTCTTGCCACGTCTCGCTTAGTATAGGTTATTGAACTCATTTACTCATTCCTCATTATAATTATTGCATTTATAGATAAGTTTAAGATAAATAATAAGTTCATTAGCTTCAAGCTCTTTTACTATCCGCGTTCGACCCCTATAATACCTGGTATATTTGATATTTTCTTACTAACCGTATTAAAATGTTTAAGATTTCTGACCTGGACTACGAGATTGACTCCCGCGATCGAATCCTCCACATCAAGATCGAGGCTTAAAATATTTGTGTTTGTTGACGAGATAGCTTCTGTCAGGTCTCTAAGGAAATGTTTTCTTTCCCTGCCTTGAATCCTTACGCGAACGAGAAACTCATCTTTTTTACCTGTATCCCACTCCACTTCTATAGATCGGTCCTTGGAACTAAATAAATGCGCAGAATCCTTACAGTCCACTCTGTGTATAGTAACACCCTTTCCCCTTGTTATAAATCCGATAATATCGTCTCCGGGAATTGGTTGACAGCATTTACCAAAATTAATCATAATGTTATCCAATCCCTGTACTTTAACGCCCTTGACCCGCCTTCTTGCTCTATCTAAAAAACTTTTTTTATCCTTCTCTTCTTCTTTTTCTTCTTTAACCTCGGAAGGAATAATAATATTTATTAGTTTTTCAAATGGATAATTTCCCGATCCAACCGCTTTATATAAGTCTTCCATTGTATTATAATTGGTGTTGACCAGCGCTTCTTTGAGCTTCTGCCTCGCCTTGGAAACTTTCCTTCGTTTGAGCTTCTTATCAATTATTTCTTTCCCCAGCTTAATTGCTTGCTCGGATCTTTCTTTCGCTATCCACCGTTTTATTCTGCTTCTCGCTTTTCCCGTCTTAACGAATTTTAGATGTGCCGAGTTGGGATGTTGGGAATCGCTGGTAATTATTTCGACGGAATCTCCGCTGGAAAGACTCGTATTTAACGGCACTATCTTGCCGTTTACTTTGGCTCCAATACAATGATTGCCCACTTCAGTATGAACTGCATATGCAAAATCTACCGGAGTGGAACCGGTTGGAAGCTGCATCAATTCACCCCTTGGCGTAAAAGCAAAGATTTCATCCTTAAACAGATCTATCTTTAGCGATTGCATAAATTCAGTCGGATTCGCATCTTCATTTTGAATCGCCTCAATAAGTTCTCTCAGCCATTTCATATACTGATCAAGGTCTTCATCTTCCTTTTTTCCCTCTTTGTACCGCCAATGCGCAGCAATACCGTCTTCTGCTGTTCTATCCATTTCATAAGTTCTAATCTGAATCTCGACCATTTTTCCACCCGGTCCGACGATAGTGGTATGTATTGATTGATAGCCATTTGCTTTTGGGATGGCGATGAAATCCTTGAAACGTTCTGCCACGGGATTATACATCGAATGCACTAATCCCAAAGTTGCGTAGCATTCCTCCACAGAATTTACAATTACCCTAATAGCAAAAAGATCGTAAATCTCTTCAAACGGCTTTTCCCTTCTGGTCATTTTCCCAAAAATACTGGAAAAATGCTTAGGTCGGCCTGATATATCCGCTTCAATTTTAGATTCTTTTAGCTTTACTTTTAATGGTTTCGCAACTTTTTGAATATATCTCTCACGCTCTCCCCTCTTACCCTTAACCTTTTTTTCTATAGCCGCGTAAGAATCAGGTTCAAGAATTTTTAAACAAAGATCCTCTAATTCCCATTTTATCCTACCCATTCCGAGACGATGAGCCAATGGCGCATAAACATCGCGAGTTTCCAATGCGATTCGTTTTGCTTTCTTTTCCGGAAGATATTCAAGCGTTCTCATATTATGCAGACGATCTGCGAATTTAATTAAAATTACTCTAAGGTCTTCAATCACAGAAAAAAGCATCTTCCTGAAATTACCGGCCTGTTTTTCTTCATTACTCTTATAATCAAGCTCGGAAATTTTCGTTACGCCATTTACGAGACGGCTGACCTCATCGCCGAAAGTATTTGCTATATCGTCAATAGATACTTCTGTATCTTCTAAAACGTCATGCAATAGCCCACTGGCAATAGTGACTATATCCATATTCATTTTACACAGATTCAGAGCAGTTTGATAGCAGTGTTCAAAGTATGCTTCGCCGGAAAGCCGGGTTTGACCCTTATGCGCCCGACGGGCAAAAGTATATGCCTCCCAAAGAAAATCACCGTCCTTGGAACTTATTTCATACTCGATACTACCTAAAAGTTTGCGGAATTTCCTCGGATATTTAGGGATAACACGTTTTTCTATCGCGTCTAATACATTAATCAATTTGATACCACCTTAAAAAGGAGGCGTGTCGTATTCGAATACCTTGTTTTCAAACCTCGCATAATTACTCAAGAATGTCAATCTGACGGTTCCTGTTGGTCCGTTACGTTGTTTTCCGATAATAATCTCCGCTTCGTCTTCATCAGGCTGCTGGTATCCTTCTTCATATCTGTCATACATCCCCTCTCTGTATATAAATAACACAAGATCGGCATCTTGTTCAAGTGCGCCGCTTTCTCTTAGATCAGAAAGCTGCGGACGTCTGTCCTTCGTACCTCTCTGCTCGGGTGCGCGAGAAAGTTGAGAGAGAGCTATTATCGGAATGTTGAGTTCCTTCGATGTAGCTTTAAGGGAACGAGATATAGTTGAAATCTCCTGTTGTCTGTTTTCTGTATTTGCCGGCCCGGTCATCAATTGAAGGTAATCAATAAACAATATACCTATATCATATTCTGCTTTAAGTCTTCTGGCTTTTGCCCTTAATTCCAAGACAGTTAGACCGGCTGTATCATCAATAAATATAGGAGCTTTAAATAACTTGTTACTGGCATTTACTAAACGGGAACGATCCTGATTTGAAGATTTTTTCATCTTGACATCGAGTGAACTCACCTTCGCTTCCATACATAATAATCGGAGCGCAAGTTCATGAGCTGACATTTCTAAACTAAAAAACCCTACGGAAGTATTGCTTGTGAGAGCCATATTTTTTGCCATTGAAAGAGCCAAGGCCGTTTTACCAACGGATGGACGCGCTGCAATAATAATGAGATTAGAATCCTGAAACCCTGCCGTTTTCTTATCGAGTTCCGTATAGCCGCTTGGAATACCCGTGACATATCCTTTAGTCTGGCTGATTTTATCAATGTATTCCATTGTGTCATGGATAATAGGCTCAATAGGTCTGAATGAGCTGTTCCATCTCCCTTCGGTAAGCTGAAATATCTTTTGCTCGTAAGATTCAATCAACTCATTTACTCCCGTGGAAGCGTCATATCCGTCAGAGGTCATTCTGCCTCCCAGGGAAATCAAATTTCGGAGCAGCACCTTCTCGATAATTATATCAATGTATTTATCAATATTTGAAGCTAAGGGGGTACTTTCCAATAATCCGGTCACATAAAAACTTCCACCCACTTTTTCGAGCTGACCCTTTTGTTTCAGCTTATCGGATACAGTAATCTGATCTATGGGCTGAGAATCATTAAAAAGCTCATTCATCGCGGTATAGATGAATCTGTGCTCGGCAAAATAAAATACGTTTGTATCCCAAATCCGCTCGAATGCTTTAAATGTCGCTTCTTTGCTCAGCATCATTGCGCCGAGGACAGATTCTTCCGCTTCCCTCGAATATGGAGGTACTTTTTCCTGTGAACCCTTTGATTTAGCCATTTATGCCATACTCGAATTAGCTGTCAATTCTTTTAACCGATCCCTTACCTTTTGCATATCTTCCCAACATGGTCTCTTCCAATTCGGATTCCTCAATAAGGCTGCCGGATGGTATGTGACCATCATCTCGCTGTCACCGAAAAAGAAAGTTTTACCTCTCATATCACCAAGCGACATTTCCTCGCCGATGAGCCAAACACCCGATATCCGCCCGAGAGCAAGAATCAATTTTGGTTTGATGATCTCTATTTGTTTCTTAAGATAAGGCTTACAGGTTTCAGATTCAGTTTTTAATGGGTCCCTGTTATTGGGAGGTCTGCATTTCAAAACATTTGCAATATAGACTTCTTCTCTCGAAAGCCCTATCGAATGAAGTATCTTGTCGAGTAATTGCCCTGCTCGTCCTACAAACGGCTCTCCCTGAAGATCTTCATTTTGTCCCGGCGCTTCGCCGATAAGCAGCAGGTCGGCGTTCGGATTACCGACTCCGAATACAAATTTAGTGCGAGTGCTTCCAAGTGAGCAGAGCTGGCAATCTTTAATTTCATTATAATATGCTTCAAGAAGTTTCGCTGAATCACCGTTTTTATCGGCATTTCGATTCGGTCTGAGTTTTTCGTCAAGCAGGATTTCCGAACCATACAATTCCTTCTGCTGTTCAAAATATCGAGCTGCTTTGCTATTTAATGGAGGCGACAAACGATTAATTTCCGTTCATCATATTCGATAACTTATCAACGATTATACGTGATAGCTTTTTCTTGCTCATTAAATCAAAATTTTCCACTTCGCCGGCAGAGTTTATCATCGAGACTTTATTTGTATCATATCCGAATCCCGCACCCTCTTCAGTGGGATTGTTGGCGATGATAAGGTCGAGGTTCTTATTCTTCAGCTTGGCCTTTGAATTCTTGATCATATTTTCGGTTTCCAGACTAAAACCTATAATTTTCTTATTTCCCTTATCTTTGCCGATCAGTGTCAGGATGTCATCGGTAGGTTTTAGCTCGAGTTTCAATGTTCCCCAATTCTTTTTCAGTTTGTGTTTTTTAATATCTGAATTTGTGTAATCACCCACTGCCGCAGCCATTATCAATGCATCTGATTTCTTAAACTCCTTAACCACCGCGTTTTTCATCTCCTCAGCGGTTGATACTCGAATTAATTTAGAAATTGCAGGTTCTTCCAATTCAGAATGTCCGCTTACAAGTGTAACTTCAGCGCCCTGAAGAGAAGCTGCTTCAGCAATCGCGTATCCCATTTTCCCTGTTGAGGGATTTGAAATAAAACGTACAGGATCAATGAATTCTCTTGTAGAACCGGCCGTAACCAATATTTTCTTACCATTAAGGCTGCCCGGCTGCAAATGTCTTTCCACTGAATGAATTATTGTTTTATTTTCTGCGAGTCTGCCTACCCCGATTGAACCGCTCGCTAATTCTCCCGTCTCAGGCTCGATAAATCCAAAACCCGCTTCTTTTAATCGGGCAACATTTCCCTGAACAATCGGGTTATAATACATTCCTGTTTCCATTGCGGCGGCAAATATTGTTTTTGTACCGGCATCACAAATTACTGTTGAAAGCAAATCGTCAGCTATTCCATTCGCCGCTTTTCCAATGATATTGGCAGTAGCAGGGCACACAAGAACTACATCAGCCCACTTTGAAATTGTAACATGACGAACGCCAACAGCTTCTTCATCACTGAACAAGCTCGTCCAGACAGGTTTCCCCGAGAACGTCTCGAATATCAGCGGAGTCATAAATTTCAGGGCAGAGTCGCTCATTATGACCTGTACTTCTGCCCCATGTTCATTCACCAGCTCACGCAATAGAGCAGCGGATTTATATATTGCTATGCCACCGGTCACTCCGAGAACTATTTTATGATCTTTGAAAATCATCTTCCGCTGCTTTAGGATTTTTCGGTTTTTTCTTCTTCTTCGCCTTCACTCAACTCTTCGTCTTCAGAGACAGGCATCGGTTTTACGTACTCGAATTCAATTTCGCCGTTTAAAAACTCGTTGAGCGCAACAGTAGCTACTTTAGTTTCTTTCACTGTGCTGATTACCGGAACTATCGGTTCAGCCGAGTAATCCTCTGCGTCGTCGTGGTCTAAAATTTCTTCTTTTTTTGAAAGTCTGGTGTTATTTATATGTTTGGCTCGTTTTGCCATTACAGTAACCGCCTCATACAAGTTTTTAGCTTTTCCTTCCAAGTCTCGCATTCTTATTGTTTCTAACCCCATTCGCTAACTTCCTCCTTTATTGTTAATACTGTTTTCAAAATCACTTACTGCGACATCAAAATCTTCGTTTTTAATTATTATATCAAAATCTTTTGATTTTAAAAGTTCATACTCGTATCGTTCCAAACGCTTTATAATTTTTTCTTCCGATTCAGTTCCTCTTGCCTGAAGTCTTCGTTTTAATTCCTCAATAGACGGCGGTTTTATAAAAATAGTAATTGTATCATCCGGGTATTCATTTTTTATTGCCATGCCGCCATGCACGTCTATATCGATTAACAATATATTTCCATTGCTGAGAGCAGTTTCTATGTCGTCCTTACGAGTGCCGTACATTGAATCATGTACCTTTTCATATTCAACAAATTCATCATTATTCACCGCATTTTGAAATTCTTCGGTACTCACAAATCGGAAGTCAACTCCGTCCACTTCCCCGGCTCTCGGCGGACGCGTTGTGAGGGATATGGAATAGCCTGAACGTGAATTTCTGCTCATAAATGCTTTGCAGATTGATGTTTTCCCGGAGCCGGATGGCGCGCATACTACCACAAGTAAACCTCTTTTATTTCCTGATGACAATTTCGTTTAAATTATATTTTGTACTTGTTCTCGTAACGATTCAATTACGTTTCTCATTTCTACTATTATATGAGAAATTGATACATTATTACTTTTAGAAGAAATCGTATTGGATTCACGATTCATTTCCTGCAATAAAAAATCAAGTCTTTTACCCACAGGCTCGTCAATTGTTAAATAATCTGTGAATTGACCGACATGACTATCTATTCTTACACATTCTTCCGAAATATCCAATTTATCTGATAGCAGGGCGAGCTCTTGATTAAGCCGGTCGAACTCCATTTCATTGCCGATGAGCTCTTGGGCTCTTACTTTTAATTTTTCGAATTGCGTAGACGCATTATCAGAAGATATATTCTTTATGCTTGTAACCTCTTCTTTTATCAAATTAATTCTTTCTGTAATATCTGCTGATAATTTTTCCCCTTCTTCGCTCCGCATATTTTCTACCTGAGTAAGCGCGCTTTCAAGGGCTTTAAGCATTAACTTGTGCAAATCTTCTTCGTCTATCTCTGATGGCTGAGCATATATATTGTTATTACTGAGCAGATGACTGAGCTGAATAGGCTCATCTATTCCTGCGTGTTTCTTAATCTCTTCTAAAAGAGAAGCATATTTTTTTACCGCGTCCGAATCTAATTTAGAAACATCTCCGTTTGAATTCGTAGCTTCCACATTTATATTAACATAGATTTTCCCACGCTTAAGATTTTTCTGTATTATGCGTCTTACCTCGTCATCCCATTGCATAAAACCTTTGTTATTTCTCAAAACAACGTCGCAATAGCGATTGTTCACCGACCGTAATTCCACCGCAACTGTGCAGTGTGGTCCGGTGGATTCCCCTCTTCCGTATCCTGTCATACTACTGAGCAAACTATCTCCTTAGCGCTTTTTTATTACCTGAAATGAGCGTTATAACTCATTTTATATTAAGCAAGGTAAAGTAAATATTACCGGACGGATAGTCAATAGTATTATTTTTCTTCTAAATAATTGTTTAAGTTTATTTTACTATGATTAATCATCATGAAACATTGAAACTCCTATCTCTTGAATTGGAGGTTATGCTCAAAGGAATGCGATTCTCCTCAGCTTTCACATTTCGTAAGAACGAATTACTTTTGGAATTCGAAGGCAAAGAAACAAAAACACTATTTTTCAATGCGGTTAAAGGAAAATCTTATCTTTATGCCATTGCAGGAAGTTTTAAGCCGAAGAAAAAACAAACAGTGCGATTATTCAATGAATTAAACGGTTTGAAATTTATTTCCAATCTGATTTCCGGAGATGAGAAGGTAATTTCCTTTCGATTTGAAAGAAATTTGATTTTACGGTTTATCTTTTACGGCTCCCTGCCAAATGTGGTGATTCTAAATAATGAATCTGAAATTCTGAACTCATTCAAAAGCCCGGCAAAATTAATGAATTTACATTATAGCGACGTTTTTCAGCCGAATAACATTCAGACACTTAATAGCGTTAAAAAACTTAAAGAATCATTAAAATCTAAAACGTCCGTCAAACTTAAAAAGGCGCTTCGTAATTCACTTCCTTTGGTGAACAAAACTATTGCCGATGAACTGATTTTCAGTGCGGGATTACAACCTGACGCACTGAGCCACACACTTTCCGATAGCGGTTATAAGAAACTTTTCACGGCATATAACTCAATCACGTCGGCATTTTCTAATCCAAAACAGTTTCTCTATCATTCTTCCCCGCCGATTTTCTCTCTTATTGAGTTGACTCACCTGCAGGGAGTCTCGACGGAGAAGTTTAAATCCATAAATGATGCGATTATCGAAACTAATAAAGCCGTATATGGTTATGAAAATTTAATCAAAAAGAAAAGAGAGGCTGTAAAAGGATTGAAATCAAAATTAAAATCCGTATTTGAAAGAACCAAAAAACAGAAAGTCGATCTCTCGAAACTAAAAGAGCGAAAAGATTGGGATAAAATTGCCGACCTTCTCATATCCAACCTGACATTGTTCAAAAAAGGGATGACAACTGTTTCTTTAACCGATTTTAACGGAGACGAAGTGGAGATAAAACTCGACCCCCTCATACCACCTGCCGCTAACGCCGAACGATATTATAAAAAAGCTAAATCAGCCCGTTCGGGTGAGAAAAAACTTGAAAAAGTTATTGCGGAAGGCGAAAGAGAAATACCGAATATCAGCAATCTGCTGACTGAAATCGAAAAAGTTAAATCAATAAACGAATGGAACGCTTTTGAAAAGATTCTAAAGAAAAAGAAAACTCCACTGAAGAAGAAAAAAGAATTCAGTTCTTATCCTTATCGGAAGTTTGACGCAGGTAACGGATATTCAGTATTGGTTGGTAAAAGCTCAAGAGACAACGATAAACTCACTTTCAAAGTAGCTAAAAAGAACGACCTCTGGCTGCACGTGCAAGGAGGTCAAGGCTCTCACGTGATAGTTCCGGCAATAAAAAAGGGAGACCCTTTCCCTCGAGACGTAATAATTCAGGCGGCCCAACTCGCCGCG
Source organism: Candidatus Neomarinimicrobiota bacterium (assembly GCA_022573815.1). NCBI lineage: Bacteria > Pseudomonadati > Fidelibacterota > Fidelibacterota bacterium. The sequence goes on along the minus strand of JACZTG010000001.1, from coordinate 59,035 downwards.
CGATACAGTTCGCAGAAACATTCCGGTATTGTTCCGGTCATTTACACCTTACGAAAATATGTCTGGAAGAAAAAAGGGTCGGCGCCCGGCGCGGTGCATATTAAGAACGAAAAGTCCATAATGGTAAAGCCCGACCAATAGCCGGGCTTTAATCTATAACCTGAATTATCTGATTAAATCGGATTCTACATTACCGGATCATCATCCTTCTCTTCTTCCTCATCAAAAAAGTGTTTGAAATCCAGCATCTGGGTTTTCAGATCCTTTGGATAGGATATTGAGATGTCTTCAATATTTCCATCAGCATCGTAAACCGGCGTCAGTCGGGGGAATACTACTGCCGTATAGTCGGTGAGTCCAATAGCTCTGGAACGCTCAAGAACTTCATCCCTGAGCGCAGTGTCAAACTTTAATCCGTACTCTTCTATCAGAGCTTTGGCTCCTTCATAATCGCCGGTAGCCTTAATCACCATCAATTTAGAGAGTATTTCACCCACACCTCTGCGCATTTCTTCAAAATCCACAACCTTGTAATACGTCTTTCCATCCCGTTTTATCACTTCAATACCGGACGTATTTCTTTTAATATACTCTACTATCATCTGTGTTCCCCGGTCATGGTCTTCCTCGTACTGGTCGCCATTCGGAACAGTTCGATGCTGCGTAAGAGCGCTCATAGCGTATTTAATGTAGCCTGCCTTTCCAACTTCCGTTGATGGGGTTAGACCCAATTCCACCAATTTTTCGTCAAAGAAATTCCAAAGAGCCACAAGGTCAGCCCGTGCTTCCTCAAGAGTGGAGTAATACTCCTTTATATACTCTGCAGGGTCTCCCTCAAGCGATTCGGATTGTTTCCCGGAAGCGTGTCCAACTACCTCATGCATGCCTACTTTCAAGTCGTATTCAATATTGCTGTATTTCTTTAATATCTCTTTTTCTACTTCCGAAGAGAGAAATTCATCAACTTCTTCACCCGCCACCGCTTCCAATCTGGCTTTGACCACATTCCCAAGCAATATACTTTTTGAGCCGTATTCCTGTCTGATAAATTGTTCGTTAGGCAAGTTAATTCCACCGGGACTAATCGGTCCCGCGTTTCCTGTCTCCACCAATATTGTCATTACATTAGCCAGCGGTGGATTTATTTCCTTCCTTTTATATTCATCGGGCCAGGGAGCTTTATTTTCGAAATACAAAGCGTTGCTTGCAAATTGTTTCATAAGCTTTGAATTTTCAGTGTCAATCATTTCAAGCACCGCCTCATAAGAACCCTTTTGCGCGCGCGGATCGTCATATACTTCGATAAATCCATTGATAATATCAAAGAACGAACTATCCTGCACCCATGCGATGTTATATGTCTGGAAGTCTTTAAGATCTCCTGTGCGGAAATATTTAGCCAGAAGCCTCAAGACATTTGCCTGTCCCGGATCAGCGTATTCAGCCGCCTCCTCAAGTTCTTTCGCCGCCAAACCGAGTTCTTCTGCGTATAAGCCGGGTTCGATTCCATCACCGCCTGCCCTGTAAACAAGCTCCTTTAATTTCCCTTCCTGTACTACTACTTTGGAGTTCAGCGGATTAATTTCCTCGAAGCCTTCTAAGTCAGCCAAAGTAACGCCATCATAGAAATTAACAGCGCTGGCTTCAAGCATATCTTTCCCTTCCGGCGGGCTTTTATTCGTTTTGACCGATTCGAAATCACTATCAAAAATATACGGTCTGAGGTGTCTTAAAACCTCATCGATATTATCATTTTCACCAAGACCAAAATCAGCTCCATTGATCATTGCGCTATTCACTGCTTTGGAAAAGTCCAGATAGTTGAAATTAGGAACAAACTTTTTTGCTGTGAGATTATCATACTGTCCATTATTTATCCAGAACATTTTAGTGTATTCCAAGACGCTCGCATACAGATTTTCATCAATACCGTCCCCATTTTCAATAACTCCTTCAAGAATATTTCTGATCTTCAATCCGTATTTGTGGTTTTGGTCATAATAGATATTTCTGCCCGCGATTGAAGAGCGATATAGATGCCATGCGAGCATTTTTTCTTTCAGACTTAATTCCTTAAATTCATCAGCGTATGCCTGAACTACAAGAACGTTTCTGACTTTTTCTAAGAAATACTTCTTTTCAGTCATGTTGTTTGAATCCCTTTTTGAGCAGGAGATAAACAGTACCATAACCGACATTAGCACTGCCAGAGCTGTTCTATAATTTTTCATAATTATCCTCTGAATTATTAAATTCCAATTGATTATTAATATGATAAATCTATGCAAACAGAGACGAATATTCAAGTCTTAACGAAGAAGATTCGGATAAGTTCCGGATTTGTTTTATCGAACCCAAAGACTGCTGTTGAAATCCACCATCAATGAGACACGGTGCGTGTCACCGAGATTTTCCTGAGAGCCGACAGACCCGAATGAGTAATCAACCATGGCGCCTCTTACTTTTATTCCCATTCCCGCGCTGAACGGCTCTACTTCGCCTCTGCCCGCTCGCAGCACGAGTCGGTCGTTCAGATGCAGTTCCGCCCCAAACGTAAGCGAGCTAAAGGCCGAACCCAGACTAATCCCATCCGAGTATGGTCTGTCTCCGTCAGTTCGCGTAACTATCTCAATAGCCGGCATTATCCATGCGCTGTTTGTAAACGGGATTTCAAGTCGGGTAGATATTCCTGAACGAAGAGTGGGAGAAATTAGCTCTTTTGTGCCTGTATCCCATGCGAGAAGCGTGGTAGTTACATCCTGAAAATTTGCTCCAATAAAGATATTATCGCGAAAGCGGTATTTGAAGGCAACGTCAAATCCCAGACCGTTGGCTGAATGGTTCGCAAATGCTTTTCTAATAAACTTCACACTTCCACCGTAAGAAAACCGGGAAGTTAATTGCCTTCCATACGAAACATAGAACGCCCATTCCGAATCTCCAAACTTCGTTATAGCATCCTCGTTCAGCCTTTCTCCTTCATCTAACTGGCCATTCCCCTCCGTTCCGTCAGGATCGTCAGTACCGGGAATTCCGTCTGTACCATAATCAAGAAGTGCGTTCGTGGTATTTGAAATGCCGTCAACACCGAGCCGTATCATACTGAAACCGATTGTTCTGTCGTTGCCATAAGGCCGGGCGTAAGCTGCGTAATCATAGGTAACGATTCCCGCAAACCGCTCCGAATGCATTGCTGCCGCTTGTTGATATCTAATCTCTGAAAGACCGGCAGCATTCCAATATCCCGCCGTCACATCGTCCACAACGCTAACGAATGCGCCTCCCATACCGAGAGCGCGCGCTCCCACACCAGTTGAAATGAACTCTCCCGCATATTTTGCTACGCTCTGCGGTATTGCCGAAGTTGGTATCGACAAAATAATTAATGTTAATACAATTGGAGTTATATTTTTAAATTTCAAATACATACCTGATGCCATTTTTACGATTTAACTCGTAAACGGTTCCCTGATAATATCATAATCCCCATTTCTTTTTCAAATCATTTAGTTTTGCCATCGCTTCCAATGGTGTCATATTATCAATATCCACAGCTTTCAACTCGGCTTTGAACTTCGCTTCCTTCTCATCGAATATACCAATTTGATATTTTGAAACATCCTCTTTTTTTACCCGCTTTCTTTGGAGAGTGGTATATTGAGTCTCAAGCGACCACAATACTTCTTTTGCCCGTTCGATAACTGTCTGCGGCAGTCCCGCCAGCTGAGCCACCTGAATACCGTAGCTGTGGTCGGCGCTGCCTTCAATTATTTTCCGCAGAAACACTATCTTGTCTCCATATTCCTTTACCGCAACGTTTAGATTGAATACCCTCGGAAGCAGTTCCTCAAGCTCGGCAAGTTCGTGATAGTGTGTAGCGAATATGGTTTTAGCCGCTACAGAAGAATTGTTATGAAGATATTCTGTCACAGCCCAGGCAATGGATAATCCGTCATAAGTGCTTGTGCCTCGTCCAATTTCGTCCAGCAGGATAAGGCTGCGAACGGTGGCGTTATTCAATATATTTGCCGTTTCGTTCATCTCAACAAGAAATGTGCTCTCCCCGCCCGCTAAATTATCCGATGCTCCCACCCGTGTGAAGAGCTTATCTACCATTCCGATTTTCGCTTCGCTTGCGGGCACAAAACTTCCCATTTGCGCCATTAGAATTATCACCGCTATCTGCCTGAGATAAGTGGACTTCCCTGCCATATTAGGACCTGTCACAATAAGAATTTGTCGCTCACTGTTATCTATTTCGAGATCGTTTGGTATGAACGATTCGCCCGGAGGCATTAAATATTCCACTACCGGATGTCTCCCGTCCTTGATAACGATTCGTAGAGAATCATCAAGAACAGGGCGAACCCAATTTTCACTCTCCGCTATGAGTCCCAACGAGGAAAGAACATCCAAGCGGGCTATAACATCGGCATTCCATTGGATTTCACCGGCGTACCCTAAAACTTTATCGCGTACTTCATCAAATAATTTCAGCTCCAACGCCTTTATTTTCTCTTCCGCGCCCAACACTTTCTCTTCATACTCCTTTAAGTCGGGAGTTATATACCGTTCGGAATTCACGAGAGTTTGTTTTCGGATAAAATCTTCCGGAACTTTATGAACATGCGGTTTAGTCACTTCGAGAAAATAACCGAAAATTTTATTATAACCGACTTTCAAGGACGGGATTCCGAGCCGCACCCGTTCTTTTTCCTGCATAGAGGCTATCCAGTCTTTTCCTGAAGAAGAAATTTTACGCAGGTCGTCAAGTTCAGAATTAAAACCCTCTTTTATATATCCCCCATCAGTTTTCGATGCCGGCGGATCATCCCGCAGGGATTCTTTGATAAGATTTGTGATGGGATCCATATCTGTAAATTCGGCTGCTATTTTATTTATTGAATCATTATTAAATTCTCCTAACAGCTTTTTGAATGAAGGCAGCAATTCAAGGCTGACCCTCAGACCGTAAAGGTCTCGGGGAATTGCCCTTCCTGAGGATAATCTCGACAGCAACCGCTCAATATCATTCATATTTCCTAAAAGGGTTCTTACCTCTTCCCGCTTGCCGCCTCCTGAAAAAAATGCTTCAATCACGTTTAACCGTTTATCAATTTCATCTGCTTGCGAAAGCGGATTCCGAAGCCAGCTTCGCAACAATCGAGAGCCCATTGCTGTTTTAGTCCTGTTTAACACGTCAAGCAGACAACTGCGCTCAATTCCCTGCATCAACGGTTCGAACATTTCTAAATTTCGAACTGTCGTTTGGTCAAGTCCCATGTACATATCATCACTGTGAAGGGAGATAGTAGTGAAATGCCGTAAGCTTTCTTTATGATTCAGATCAAGATAGTGCAGCAGAGCGCCGGCGCTTTGAACCCCAAGACGCAAAGATTCAATTCCGTAGCCTTTCAGATTTTTAGTATTAAAATGCCCTGTCAGCAGTTCATAGCCGTAATCGTAGGAGAATACCCAATCTTCCACCGTGGAAACCATAGCTCTTCGCGACTCAGGAAGAAACTCATCTTTATCGTCCTCCACAGAATCCTGGATTAAAATCTCCGAAGGTTCGATAGCCCGGAGTTTTTCTTTCAAAGACATCAAGTCCAGCTCACAAACCTTAAACGCACCTGTGGAAGCGTCTGCCCATGCGAGCCCTACCTCGTTTTCCATTATAGTGACAGCCGCAATATAATTATTTCTTCCTTCATCAAGCATCTTATCAGAAACGGCGGAACCGGGAGTAACTACTTCCACCACTTCTCTTTTTACTATCCCCTTAGCAGCAGCCGGGTCTTCCACCTGTTCACAAATCGCCACTTTGTAACCGCTATTAATCAATTTGTACAGATGTGAATCAAGCGAGTGCCATGGGAATCCGGCGAGAGCAACCTTTCCGGCTTTACCGTTGGCGCGGGCGGTAAGCGTAATTCCCAACACCTTTGCGGTGATTTTTGCGTCTTCTTCAAATGTCTCGTAGAAATCCCCCATCCTGTAGAGAAGGATGGAATCCGGGTGTGCGGCTTTGATTTTCGAATATTGCCGCATTAGAGGCGTAGATTCAGCAATTATATTCGATGTCATATCAGGCTTTTATCCTTATATTTCCATCGCGTCGGGTTACCTCGTTGTCATCTAACCAGAGCAACAGCGGAATAGCGAATTTCCTTGATACATCAGCTAGTTGTTTCAGGTCAGACACTGTTAGTTCATCGTTATCTTCAAAGTGTTTGTCAACTTTCTCTTTGAGATTCTCAAGAAGGTCTGTATGAAGGAAATAATCACCGTCAAGTCTGATCGCTTTTCCGTTAGATATAAGCCGTTTGACCAGCTGAAAAGTCTCTTTTTTATCTCTATCTATTTTCTCGGACAGTTCTTCCGTAGTGAACGCATTGTAGCTGCGCGACATTAAGACTTTTTCTAATTCTTCGGTTTCTTTATCAGATTTTTCATCACCATTTTCTACTCTCGAAATCAGATCACCACTTTTCGCAATTTTATTTTCACTTATAAGCTGTCCAACGATATGCTCGAACACTTTGTTTGGTAATGCCAACTGTTCTTTTATCTCAACGCTCTTTATACCGCCCGATAACGGATTTTTCTTGAATAATGAATCAATTTGCTCACTTAATCGGTCTTTCAGATCATCAAGCATTTCAGGAGAATAATATCTCTCTTTTGATTCATTCTCCAAAACCACCAACTTTCCCGATTTCGACAGATCTTTTAGTAAGCTCAACCCAAGAGTTGAGGAAACGCCCAATTTTATTCCCAGCTCTTTTGCGTTGATTCCGCTTTGGCGGCATTCCCTTGCGATAAGCTCTGCGGACTTCAGTTCGTCCCCTTCATTTAACTGAGACAGAATATTCTGAATATGTTCATCATTTCTCTTATACCTTTTGTTGGAGATTTGAAGAACCTTTCCACCGCCGATTGTTAAAGAAGGCGAATACCTTCTCATAATGAATTTGTCTGCCACAGCGACAGCCGATTCCTTTTCGAGGAATATTTGAACCAATCCGCTCTCGCCCGGCTCAATATCTTTTCCGCCAAAAATTGACAGCCTGCCCATCACTTCTCCGGTTCCAAGATGCAAGCGCACTCGAGTCCGATTACTTAACTTTTTAGGAGCGTTTTTAAGGAGTTCAATATTTGCTTCCAAGAGTGATGTAGAACGCAAATATCCTTTTTCTGACAGATGGTGACCCCTTCCCACTTCGGTCAGGTTGACACCTGAAAGATTGAGCGCAGCTCTCTCTCCGATCTCGGCTGATTCTGCGTCACGATTATGTTTTTGAATGCCGCGTACTTTCACTTCTAAGCCGCCGGGGAGCGCATCGAGCAGGTCACCCTTTTTCACTGAACCGGATATGACCGTTCCTGTCACAACCGTTCCGAATCCTTTAACTGAAAAAGCGCGATCGACCGGTAAACGGAAGTAGCCTCTATCAATATTATCCCTTTTATTAGATATAATGTCCTTTAAGTGTTTCTTAATATCCTCTATGCCGTTGCCATTTACAGATGACGCTTTTAATATCATTGCATTTTCAAGAAATGTCCCTCTCAGAAGTTTTTTCACGTCTGCTTCCACTAATTCAAGCCAATCGGGCTTCACAAGATCGGTTTTATTCAGTACAACGCACCCATCTTTTACACCTAAAATATCAAGTATATCCAAGTGTTCTCGAGTCTGCGGCATAACTCCATCATCCGCCGCAATCACTAAAATCACATATGAAATTGACGAGATTCCCGTAACCATATTCTTAATGAATCGTTCATGCCCCGGCACGTCAATTATTGTAATATTATCGCCAAGAAACGCAAACCCGATATCTATCGTCACGCCGCGGGATTTTTCTTCGGGAAGCCTGTCGGTATCGGTTCCGGTGAGCGCTTTGACCAACGCCGTCTTACCGTGGTCTATGTGTCCTGCTGTTCCAATTACAATGTGGCTCATTATTTACCCAAAACCTCTTTTATTGATTTGGAAAGTAAGTCAATATCTTCTTCAAGCAGAGTTCTCATATCAAGATAAAATGCGTTCTCCTTGATGTAACCGATGACGGGAACAGCAAGTGATCTGAAATTATGGGCAGTTTTATTCATACTTTTAGATTCGGATTGAATTCTGATTGCCATGCTTGGAAGCTCCGCAACAGGAAGCGAGCCGCTGCCCGCTTCTCCCGTAACGCTGACGATTTCCAAAGTATATTCTTCGTCAATTTTTCCTTCTGAATCAGCGACAATTTTCTCCGCTCTTCCGGTTAAGGCTTCTATAGTCTTAGAAAAAAGTGAATAGACTGCGTGATTATCCGATAATGATTCCGTGTCGGCAAATAGTTTCAGAGTTTCTTCCATTGCGGTAAGCGTGATTTTATCACATCGAAGGACTCGCATCATCGGATTTTCTTTACACTTCTTTATCACATTCGTGGAGCCGACCAAAAGTCCCGCCTGCGGTCCTCCAAGCAATTTATCGCCTGAGAATGTAACAACATCCACTCCCGATTTAAGAACTGAAGAAACGAGTTCCTCCGGAGGCAGGCCGAAACTGCTTAAATCCGTTAATGCGCCGCTTCCCAGATCGTATATAACCGGAATCGAATTCTCGTGCGCTATATTGACAATTTCCGAATGACTCGGGAAATTGGTAAAACCTGTTATCTTATAATTGCTTGTATGAACCAAGATAATGGCGCCTGTCTCGTCATTTACAGCATTCTTGAAATCTTTCAGATGAGTACGATTTGTGGTGCCTACCTCTATCATTCGGGTTCCGGCTCTCTCCATTACATCAGGCATTCGGAACGACCCGCCAATCTCCACCAGCTGACCGCGTGAGACTATACATTCTTTTTTATACGCTAAAGAGTTTATAGAAAGCAATACAGCCGCAGCATTATTATTCACTATAGCCGCGGATTCTCCACCTGTGAGCGATGTGAGTAATCGCTCAATATGCAGCGTCCGGTCCGAACGTTTCCCGCTTTCGAGGTCTATTTCAAGATTAGTGTAACCTCCTGCAATTTCGCTCACACGTTTCGCAACGCTCTTAGACAGGGGCGCCCTTCCTAAATTGGTATGCAGGATAACTCCGGTGGCATTGATGACCTTTCGAAGGCTCGGCAGATAATTTCTGCGAAGTGTCTTGGAAGCTTCTGCGGCTAGCTCTTTCGCCAATGATTCCTTTGTTGCTTCAATCGTTTCTCCATCATCCATCATCTTATCACGTTCAACCGCTATCAGCCGTTGAATTTCCGATAATATCAATTCGTGGGGCAGTTTAAGTCCGGCAAGTACCTGCTGAGACAAAACCAAGTCAACCGACGGAAGATTTTTCAAATTGTTTTGAATGATGTCTTTACTATTCATATGATAACAAACACTATATAACAGCTAATAAAGATATTGATATTCATAAGATTAGTCAATAGTGGAAATTCTTGTTTCAGCATCTGCGAATAACTTCCCTACTTCGCGAAAGTTCGTTATCAGGCAACCAATTTTTTTCTTTCAATCCGGTTAAGCCATAGCGACAATCCCAATCCTATAGGAGCAAGCAGACCTAAGAAAATAAATACTCCCCCTGCTGAAGTCTTCTCCGCGATGTAGCCGCAGACGGGAGCAGCAAAAGAACCGATTCCGAAACCTATGGCTATGTTCAATCCGTAACCCATTCCTTTGCTTTTCATTGCGATGTATGTCGCAAGCAGCGTATTCCCCACAGGCTGGGAAGCGAATATGAATATTGTGAATATGAATGCGGTACCAATGAGCAGGTATTGTTCAAATGTTCCCATTAGCAGGAGCGCCGGAATAAGCGCCGCCCAGATTATTGTCAAAATGAAGGTCAGCGAATATTTCTCCGCCACCCTGCCTCCGAACCATTGACCGAATATACCAACAAGAAGCGCTGCCGCCGTTACACTTCCTCCGATAACGATAGGGTCAACAGCTGTCCACTGTGTTACGTTATGGGTAAACAGATACGGCATAAACGTCAATGCGCCGCGATAGATAAACCCGAATATCACAGTTGTCATAAATAATATGATTACCTCGCGGAACTTGGTTTTAACTTCGCCTCTGTTTTCGCCACTGTCGTCTATCTTGCGTTCGGAGACAGGTCGAATAAGAAAATATGATGCTGCGACTATAGAAATAATACCAAACAGAAGATAGGCGTCGCGCCATTGACCGATACTCGAAATAATTCCCGCTGCGAAAGGGGCTCCCGCTAAACCTAAATTGCCGAATATTCCGTGATACCCGAGAGCGCGAGGTCTGTTTCTAATTCTCCTTGATATCAATGCAAGACCTGCCGGGTGATAAATACTTGTGAACGCGCCGAGAGAGAGCAGTCCTGCGGCAAGCTGAAAATAATCCTCTGACGTTCCAATGAAAATTGAGGATAAGCCGGAGCCGATTAGACATATCACGATTAATCCTCTTGAACCGAAATGATCGGTGAGCCATCCCGCCGGAATCGCTCCGAGCCCGAACATCAGGTATGAAAACGTAACAAGAAATCCCGCATCGGTACTCGTTAAGTCAAACTCTTTCATAACGGGAAGCATTACAGCCGGAAATATAAGCATAAACGAATGGACAAGAGCATGCGCCGTTGACGCAAAAGCCATTGTTTTTCTTTCATCCGAATTTAATTTTTTGTCTTCCATCTCTCTTTTCTTATTCCTTTAAAATAAATCGCCGCCCGATTTTTTTACGGAGGCGGCGAATACTCACTGAAATATTTGATTGGTTAATCTTATATATGAGGAATTATCGGTCCCTTCTTTCCGTGATTCGAGCAGCTCTTCCTTTTAGCTTCCTGAAATAGGAAATATTCGCTCTTCGCACTCTTCCGCTTTTAATTTTCTTTATTCCGGTAACGCTTGGAGAATGCAGCGGAAAAATTCGTTCTACACCCACTCCGCCGGATACTTTCCTGATTGTAAAGGTTTTGTTCAGTCCGTCACCGCGAATCTGCATTACTACGCCTTCAAACATCTGAGTTCTTTCCTTCCCGCCTTCACGAATTCTAACGGCAATCTCTAAAGTATCACCGGCCCTAAAGTCGGTAATTTTATCTTTCAACTGAGCTTTTCCAAACTCTTGTACTTTATTCATTTCCAAAATCTCCAATTAGTAAATCTTTTTAGTTTAATTTGTCCTGCAGAAGATCACTCCTCCGCTCTTCAGTTCTTTTAAGTCTTTGTTCCGCTTTCCATGAACGGATTTTTTCATGATCGCCGGAAAGTAAAACTTCGGGTACTTCCATCCCCCTAAAATTTGATGGGCGAGTGTAGTGAGGCTGATCTAAAAGAGGATGCGTGAATGAGTCGGTTTCCGCTGATTCAGGGTCATTAAGCGCACCGTCGAGTAACCGCACAATCGAATCGCTGATAGCCAGAGAAGGTATCTCCCCGCCTGACAATACATAGTCGCCTATTGATATTTCATCTGTGACAAGAGAATCGATTACTCTCTCGTCCACTCCTTTGTAATGACCGCAGATAAACACTATCTCACTCTCTTCTGTTAATTCTTTAGCCATCTGCTGAGTAAACTGTCTGCCTGAAGGTGAGGGAAGTATTACTCTTAACCCCTCTGGATTTTCGCCAAACGAATCCTCAAACGCCTTGAAAATCGGTCCGGGTGTCAGTACCATTCCGGGGCCGCCGCTAAAAGGATAGTCATCTACTTTTTTATGAGGTCCATCCCCGAATTCACGAAGATTTATGATATTGTATTTAACTATATCATTCGTTTCCGCCCGGCCGAGTATACTCGCCGAGAGAGCGCCTTTCAATATTTCAGGAAACGGAGTAATAAAAGTAATTCGCATCTTAATCAGACAGCCCGTCTATAATTGATATCATAACGGTACCGGTAGTTAGATTCACTTCACGTACATATTCCTGAACGGCAGGAACAAGAATCTCCTTTTTATCGTCTGAAATAACGTAAACATCATGAGCGGGATAATTCAGGACATCCCGTATCGTACCGAGTTTGGTTCCTGTAGTGTCCACCACATTCATTCCTATAAGGTCATCAATGAAATATTCATTTTCTTCTGTTTGATAAGCGGCACTTTCAGGTATAAATATTTTTGCTCCCTTAAGTGACTCTGCTTTATTCCGATCATCAACATCGTGCAATTTGAGAATAAATTTTGAGCCGTCCCATTTAGCCCTCTGAATAGTGTAAAGAATTTTTGGTAATCCATCAAACCTCAAGTATAGACTTTCCAGCCCGGCAAGATGCGCCGGATGTGCTGTGAAGAGATTTACCAAAATCTCTCCCTTGAGACCTCTTGCTCCTCCAATGGATCCTACATAATTAAAATCATCTTCCTTATGAAATTTATCTTTATCGCTTTTTATCTTACTCATTTAGACCTTTATTCCTTACTATCATCGCTTTTCTTTGGTTTTGCCGGCGCTTTTTTCTTCTTTTCCGGTTTTTTATCTGCTGCGCTCTCTTTTTCGGCAGCTATCTTTTTTGGTTTGTCGTCTGCATTTTTCTTAGCGGGTTTCTTTTTCGCCTTTTTCTTTTCGACGGGAGCTTCTTCGGCAGGTGTTTCTTCTGCTTTTACTTCTTCAGCGGGTTCTTCCGCCGCAGGCTTTTCTTCTGTCTCAGCAGGAGCATCTTCGGCAGCTGTTTCTTCTGCCTTTACTTCTTCCGCGGGTTCTTCCGCCTCAGACTTTTCAGTCTCAGCCTTTTCTTCTGTCTCAGCCGGAACTTCTTCGGCAGCTGTTTCTTCTGCTTTTACCTCTTTAGCGGGTTCTTCCGTAGCAGGCTCTTCAGCCTTCTCTTCAGCTGCAGGTTCTTCTGCCGCAGGCTCTTCAGCCGCAGGCTTCTCAGCCTCAGCAGGAGCTTCTTCGGCAGCTGTTTCTTCTGCCTTTACTTCTTCCGCGGGTTCTTCCGCCGCAGACTTTTCAGTCTCAGCCTTTTCTTCTGTCTCAGCAGGAGCATCTTCGGTAGCTGTTTCTTCTGCTTTTACTTCTTCTGCGGTTTCTTCCGCTACAGCAGTTTTCTCATCTACTGACTCGGCGGCTTCCGCTTCCATTTTCGCTTTTTTCTTCTTGGTTTTCGTTAATTTTTCAGATTTCTTCTTCTGACGTAATTCATAGGACATTGCCCACTTTTGCATTTCTTCATCTATTTTTGCTTCAGGAGTATCCTTTTTTATCAATTCATATTTTAGAAGGAGTCCCTTATTTTTCAGCACACCACGGAATGCTTCTGACATTTCCGCGCCTTTGTCCAGCCAATAAAATACTCTCTCTTCATTTACCACAGCTGTAGGTGGATTCATTCGTGGATTGAAATGTCCCACAGTTTCTAAAAATCTTCCATCGCGTGGAAATCTGGCATCCGCAGCCACTAAACGATAGTGAACCTGCTTCTTTTTTCCCGTTCTTCTTAATCGCAACCTTACTGCCAAGTTATATCCTCCTTTTTAGGGGTTTACCCTGTAAACATTGTAGGTCCGGGGATGCTTATTCCTTTCCGCATCTTACCTGATCCGAACATCTTCATCATTTTTTTCATTTGACTGAACTGGTTAAGTACCTTATTTACTTCGTTTACCGACGTGCCACTGCCTGTTGAAATTCTTTTTCGACGGCTACCGTCTAATATGCCCGGATTATTGCGTTCTTCAGGGGTCATAGATTGTATTATAGCCTCGGTTTTCGTCAGGGCATTGTCATTCAAATTGATTCCTTTCAGTTTGCTTCCCATTCCGGGGATCATACCGATAATATCTTCCAAAGGCCCCATTTTCTTTATGCTGCCCAGTTGTTCAAGAAAGTCTTCCAAAGTGAATGTCTGCTTTAATAATTTTTCCTCTATTTTCTTAGCGCTTTCTTCATCGATTACACTCTGTGCTTTCTCTACAAGTGTTACGACATCCCCCATTCCGAGGATTCGTCCCGTCATCCTATCAGGATGAAACAGTTCAAGCGCATCAAGCGATTCACCAATACCTGCATAGTATATTGGTTTTCCTGTAGCTGCAAGAATTGATAGCGCAGCGCCTCCGCGAGCATCTCCGTCCATCTTTGTAAGAACGACTCCGTTGTAATCGACCTGATCGGCAAATTCGCTGGCTGCGTTAACAGCGTCTTGCCCGCTCATTCCATCGGCGACAAAAAGAATAAGTTCAGGATTCACTCTCTCTTTTATCTGCTTTAGCTCATCCATCATTTGATTATCTATCTGAAGTCTTCCCGCGGTATCTATGATAACCACATCCTGGCCGTTTTCCTTAGCATAATTTACGGCATCCATCGAAAGTTTAATCGGTGAATCGTCTTTTTGGGAATGAACTTCAACACCGACCTGTGACGCTAATTGTTTCAACTGTTCAATAGCGGCAGGGCGCTGAACATCGGCAGCGACCAATAAAGGCGTTTTCCCGGATTTTTTCAGTCGTTTGGCATATTTTGCACAAAATGTTGTCTTTCCTGAACCCTGCAAACCAACTATCATTACCACACTTGGATTTCTAAGGGACAATTCCGGCTCCCCGACAGAACTCCCGCCCATAAGACCGACCAGCTCGTCATGAATGATTTTGACAAGTTGCTGCCCCGGTGTGATAGATTTTACAACTTTCTCGCCTAACGCTTTCTCTTTTACAGATTCAATGAAATTCTTGACCACCTTGTAATTTACATCAGCCTCCAAGAGGGTACGCCTCACCGAACGCAGAGTATCTTCTACGTTTTTCTCGGTAATCTTTCCTAATCCCCGAAGATTTTTCACAATTTCCGTGAATCTATTAGTTAACTGTTCAAACATATTTTCCTAAGTAGTTTCAAGCCAAGAAAGTTATATAATCTTGTTTATCCTTGCAAGTGTTTTCTGCTTCTGAATCAATACGTTTGACCTCATACCGGCTATCCATAATCGTTAATATTTAAAAAGATTCAAGCACTTCCTTGCTATGGTCTTTCGCTTTGACTTTTTCATAGACTTTTTCGACTTTTCCATCTTTATCGATTTGCACGGTAGTCCTGATAATTCCCATATATTTTCTGCCATACATACTTTTTTCATCCCATGCGCCATATTTTTCGGCAACGGAATGATCTTCATCGCATAAAAGTGAAAAAGGAAGGTCAAATTTCTTGATGAATTTTTGGTGTGATTGTTCACCATCGGGGCTTACACCCAATATGACTGTATCGTTGTCCGTATAAAGCGAGAAATCATCTCTGAAATTGCATGCTTCGACAGTACATCCGGGCGTATCATCTTTTGGATAGAAATACAAAATTACTCTCTTCCCTTTCAAACCGCTTAAACTAATATCATTTCCGTTTTGGTCTTTCAAATTGAACTCGGGAGCATTATCTCCAACAGTTAGATTCATATTTAATCCTTTCTTTATTATTTTAGCCTGCTAACAGAAACGCTTCATTTCTTATAGCGCATTTGATACATTTCTTGCACGGTTTTCCTTCTATCGGCGCAACGCACGAAAGAGTCAGTTCTAACGGAAATCGTTTACCCAACTCTATAACCTCTTTCTTATTTAAATGGTGCAGCGGAGCAATTATCTTCACTTTCCGTTTCTTTTCATTGAAAAGCTGAGCCTCTAAATTCAGAAAAAATTCTGCCGTACCGTCGTCAAATGGATTGTCCGCAGTAGTTCCAATGAAAATATTCAGCGAATTTTGCCCATCTTTGTAATTCAGCGCCTCCCGAATGAGGGTTTCGTTTCTATCGGGCAGCTCCAAACTTGATACACCCGCATCAGAAATCGGGAAACCCTCTCCGCCATAAACCCAATCCGGATAATTTTGATTCGTACGGGTTTTTATTATCACCATATTTTCTGAAAACCCTGTTTCAAGAGCTTCCAGATAGTTTTTTGCCGCTTTGATTTCAGCATCTTCCCATCGCGTGCCGATAGAAACATAAACCGGTGTTGGATTCAGTCCCTCTTCAACAGCTTTTCCGACCATTACTGAACTTTCAATTCCCCCGCTGTACAATATCCTGAGCTCCGCCTCTTTATCAAAATCAAAAAATGGATTTTTGAAAGACTTTTGCATCTTTTTCTTCTTCCGAATTAATTCAGGAACTGATCATCGACAGGAATTCCATTCTCGTTTTCGGGTCCGTTTTAAAATTGCCAAGCATGGAATTGGTCACAGCTACAGCGTTTTGTTTTTCTACACCTCTCATAACTGTACAAAGGTGAGTAGCTTCAATGGTTACAGCCACTCCAAGTGGATTTATTGCTGACTGAACCGCTTCGGCTATTTGAGTTGTCAAGCGTTCCTGAACTTGCAATCGTCGGGCGAATATTTCCACAATTCTCGGTATTTTACTCAAGCCTATTATCTTTTTATTCGGAATATACGCAACGTGGCATTTTCCGAAAAACGGTAATAAATGATGTTCACATAGGCTGTACAAATCAATATCTTTTACGATTATCATTTCATCAAATTTTTCTGTGAAAATCGCACCGTTCAATACTTCTTCTACACTTTCATTGTAGCCTTTAGTCAAAAATTTCAGCGATTTTGATACTCTTGAAGGTGTTTTCAGCAATCCTTCCCGGTTAGGGTCTTCACCTATAATTTCTAATAATTCTTTTATTAGGTTTTCCACTTTTCCTTCTTCCTATTGATTTTTCATTTAATCGAACAGTTTTTCTATCTTTCACTTCTTTTTACGCTAATTATGATAATGTAAACCGTCTTACATTAAATTAAGGAGTTAAATATTATTTTACTATCGCTTTATTTATATTCATCTATTGGAACTAAATAGGCTTGACAGAGTTGAACTTTCTGAATATATTTGCTCACACATATTGAGGAAAAGCCAAGAAAATAGTTACAGAATTTTATCTATAATAAGGATCAGTTATGGGAATGTATAATATTCTGCGCGGCTTTTCAAATTTATCCGATTGCTTCGGGGTAGAATCGAAAACCAACTTTTATCTTTTCACGGAAAATAAGTAATCCAAATGCCTGCGCTTATTATCCTTGCTCTTTTACAGTTTGCATCCGACGGCTCCACTCCTGCGACCCAGTCGGAAAATCTGAACAGAAAACCTTCAACTATAAAAACTTCTGAAAGGGGACTGAGCATAACTCTCAGGCCTGTATTCAATGAAAACAAACTTAATTCCCGAACGCTTGATATTTCGTTCCAGGGAGAATCTGAAATTACCGGTTCCCCCGGCGAGATCGCCCTGCCTGCGGCGGTTTATACCTTTGGAGTTCCAGACGGAGCAGTTCCAAGGATAACAGGTGTAAGTAAAAGTGGTGGTAAAACATTAAAAGGTATTCCGGCTCGTCACCCTAATTCGATAAGCAGATCAACCGGAGTCCCCGTTTTTTTCATGGATAAAAGCAATATTAATTCTAATAGCATCCCGAAGATTAATTTGGTCACAATTAAAGACGTGGGTTATTTCCGGCAGCAACGGATTTTTCAGGTTATTATCCACCCGTACGAGGTTTCCGCTTCATCTGACGGAATAAATCTTTTTAATGAGATTTCAGTCGAAATATCCTTCGGTGACATACCTTCAGCCAAAAAAAGTATTCAACGGATTTCCTCAGCCGAAGAAGAGATATACAGCGCCGCTATCGTCAATTTTAATCAGTCGAAAGATTGGCTTGTGGAGAACAAAAGATATTCTCCATTTAACAAAACAGTCTCTTTCGGTCCGGGAGATTGGTATAAAATGACTCTATTAAATGACGGTATATATAAGTTAACGACTGATGACCTAAGTTCATTTGGTATAAATCTGAATAACATCGATTTAAATCGTCTAAAAATCTATTCACCCTATTTCGGCGGTAGAGTAATGAACGGAAAAATCGGAGCTGTAGTAACTGATAACCTAATTGAAATCCCGGCATGGAGACAGGATAATAATTCAGACGGTAATTTTGATTCAAACGATGAAGTTATATTTTACGGTAAGGGCGCCTCCGGTTTCGAATTCAATAGCCTGAAGAATCAGATTAGGTTTTCTCAAAATCCGTATTCAAACTTATCATTTTATTGGCTAAACGTTGCGCCTACCGGCTCCTCGCCCGGAAAAGAGATGATAACGACTCCCTCAACAGCCGGTATTCCTGATTCGGACATATCGCAATACGAAGCATTCTACCATCAGGAAGATGAGTTCATTAATTTTCTCCGAACCGGAACAGGTTTTTTTGGAGTAAGCCTTACCGGTATTTCCGATTTTCAGGAGTACCCAATAATGTTAAATGATGTGGTCAGTTCGCAAAATAGTAAGTTTTCTATGCGAACCCGCAGCGGTATAGAAGATGCATCTTTTGGAGGCAGGTTTATACTTAGCCTCGATGGCACGCAATTACTTTCTACAAGTATTGTTAGTAACTATAGAGTAAATTTTCGGCGAAAAACGGTGTCTAACAGCCCTCTGAAATCAGGAGTGAATAGATTCATATTAGCATATGAGGGTGTTGATTCTCCTTCCAAGGGGTTTTTAGATTGGTTTGAGATTAGATATACCAGATTAATGAAGGCTGAGTCGGATATACTTCATTTTTTCACCTCCTCCGATAGCGGTTTAATGAAATATAATGCATCAGGATTTTCTTCAAACGATGTGAACATATTCAATATTTCCAATATCGGAGAGACCTATAAAATTTCCCCTACTACCATTTCATCTTCAAGCATAATCTGGCAGGAACAGGTGAATCCGGGTATGCGAAATGAATATTACGTTTCAGCGTCTTCAGCATATTTATCCGTATCGGAGATTACCAAAGTTGACGGACTTGGCACTCCGAGGGCAAGAATCAGCGGTATTCAGGCAGATTACATTATCGTTACTCACAAAGATTTCAGAGAATCCGCCGACCAATTGGCTGATTATAGAAGTTTTGAAGCCAAACCGGATGACCGGCTTAAAACGATTGTAATTGATATTGACGACATAATAAATGAATTTAGCGCCGGACAGATTGACCCTATGGCTCTCAGATATTTTTTCAAGCACGCTTATGAAAACTGGAATGCTCCTAAACCCAGCTTTGCTCTCCTCTTCGGCGACGGTGATTACGATTATCGAAATATCACAGGTGAGTCGACAAATTTTATACTTACATATCAACTTATTGATGACACTTCTACAACTACAACTCATATCAGTTTCATAGACTCTCGGGCAGCGGATGACCATTTTGCATTTATATCAGGCACAGACAGAAAAGCTGATATTTCTCTCGGAAGGATAGTATCAAGAACTCCGGAAGATGCCGCTAACTTTGTGGAAAAGCTGATTTTATACGAGTCCGAACCAATTTTCGGAAACTGGAAAAATACCGTCACCATTGTTGCCGATGATCTGTTTCGACCATCGAAAAATCCGGAGACAAATCACATCAGAGATTCGGAAGATAAGATCATAAAAACGCTTCCGCAGAGTAGTGATATCAGAAAAATATATATGACCGAATTTAAAGTTGAAACTGATGCCGCAGTATTCGGAGTAAGAAAACCGGATGCCACTTCGGCTCTTTTGGAGCAATTAAACAGGGGAACGACGTTTCTCATTTACATAGGTCATGGAGGGCCCACCGTATTAGCGCAAGAGCGACTTCTGACAAGCGAACGCGACTTAAATATTATTAACACAGGACAAAAACTTCCCATTTGGGTGGCGGGAACTTGTGAATTCGGAAGATATGATGACCCGAATATCCAATCAATGGCTGAGGATCTCCTCGTCCAAAAGCAGAATGGCGCTATTGGAATGTTCGCGGCATCTCGACTTGTATATTCGGGACCGAATGCTACCATAACTGCGAAATTCTTTAATATGTTACTTCCGGAACAACCTTTCTCAAGTAATGCGCCGCGTGTAGGTGCGGCGCTTTTAGCCACAAAACTTGCCCGCTCCGATGACAGTAACGATCAAAAATATCATTATCTTGGAGATCCGACTATGCGGGTAGCATTACCTCAGGGGCGCGCTACCATAGAAAGCATAGACCCTCCTGTTTTGCAGGCTCTCGGCAAAGCAAGCATACGCGGTAAAATTCTTGATAAAAACGGTAACATTTTGAATCTCGGATCGGTCTCTGTCGCCGTAAATGTATTTGATTCCGAAAAATCAGTGACACGATCAGAAACACATAATGGCGTTACAGGTTCAATCAGTTATAAATTGCCGGGTCCTCGTATATTCAGCGGACCTGTAAGCGCTACCGCCGGAAGCTATGAAAGCTCGTTTATCGTTCCGCGTGACATCAGCTATGGCGGTAACAGCGGTAAGACCATAATATATTGGTGGGACGAAGCCTCCGGATTGGATGGAGCGGGAGCGATTGGTAATATAGAATACGATGGAACTGCGGCTGCCACCGCGGATAACCTTGGACCTGAAATATCTGTCGGATTTCAGGGTCTGTTTTTTCGACCCGGAGATATAGTGCCACAGGACGCCTTGCTCGAAATATCTTTAAATGATGAGAATGGAATAAATTTGGCGGAAGAAGTCGGTCACAAAATCACTTTGACAATTGATGAAGATTTCAATAATAAGTTTAATATTACACAGTTCTTTGAATATGATATTGACAGTTATCAAAAAGGTAACATCAGCTATCCCTTGCCGATTCTTGACGCCGGAGAGCACTCTCTCACCGTAAAAGCTTGGGATAGTTACAATAATTTTACCGAGGAATCGGTTGTTTTCAATATCGCCACAAGCGATGAGCTTTCTATCGAGCGTGTTTATAATTACCCGAATCCAATGTCAACCTCCACGGACTTTACCTATTTTCTAAGTCAGCCGGTTGAAGAAATAGAGATTAATATTTATACCGTAGCAGGCAGGCTCATTCGAAAAATAAATGATTTCTCTTCTGTTTCTATCGGCTTTCAAAAAATAAGGTGGGACGGCAGAGACGAAGTAGGCGACCGGCTCGCAAATGGCGTTTATATCTACAGATTAAGAGTGAAATCTTCCTTCACGGGCCAATGGGTCGAGGTAATTGAAAAATTGGCAATAGCCCGGTAACTGATATTTATCACACCGTTAAATTTTATACGAAAGAAGGATGTCACCTGTGCGACGTGGCTCTGAATATAATTGAGCATGCAGCTGAAGAAGCGGACTTCCAATTCAGCTCCATTGATATTACTCAAGACGAAGAACTTATGAAGAAATTCGATATTGAAATCCCTGTTATCGAAATTGACGGGGAGATCGCTTTCAAGCATAAAATCAACAAGAAGAAACTTCTACGAATCTTAAAAAGTTAATTCTGTTTCAATGCTACTAAAAATTAATCGCCGACTCGTTCTTGCATCAGAGTCACCACGACGACTACAACTTCTTAGGCAGATAGGCTTGGAACCTGAAGTTATTCCTCCGAAGATCAATGAAGATGAGGTAACGGATTCATCGATAATCCACTTAATTCAGAAATTGGCGGAATCAAAAGGAAGGTCAATTGCCGAGAAAGTTGAGGATGGCATTATAATCAGCGCGGATACAATCGTGGCATTGGGGGACAGAGTAATCGGGAAACCTGCCGGCCGGGACGAAGCGATAAATATGTTGAGAGAACTCAGCGGGAAAATGCACACCGTTTTAACGGCGATTTTTATATTGTCAACTCCCTCATCATATTCTATCACAGATTATGTGCAGACTAAAGTTTATTTCAGGGCGCTCAGCGAAAAAGAGATTATGTTATACGTTGATACGGCAAAACCGCTTGATAAAGCCGGAGCTTATGGGATTCAAGACTCGGGAGCGTTATTTGTTCAAAAAATAGAAGGCTGTTATAATAATGTAATGGGATTCCCGCTTACCCGCTTTTATGAGATGATGATCGATCCTGACAATCGGAAGCGACTGAGTTTAAGCGAATAACTTTTCTTGGCTTTAGCAGTTCATTCATTTTTACAAACAGCGTAAAGATCCATTGAATTTTCAACGTTGTCTCGAACCGTTCTAAACTTTGTCATTCCTAATGATTTGGAGACTTGTTTTTTAATAATACTGCTCCTCCTGAACCAAGCGCCTATTTTATACAATGGGAGTTTTCGTATCATTTTCATTAAAGTACCCTGAGATTTGTAGGTGTGCCCGAATATCTCAAAGGACTCAAATGATTTTCTTAATAGATCCTCAAGATCGTCATATCCCATCTCATTTATATGAAATGGATTACCAAATTTCCTCTTTGCGGAGTCAGTGACGTTTGGCGTTGAAATAATTATTAAACCGGAGGGTTTTACAACCCTCTTCAGCTCTTCAATAAATTTTAAAGAATCAGAAATATGCTCTATGACCTGGAATGTGATGGCTACATCAAAAGAATCAGTTCCAATAGATAATAATAAAGCATTTGAGTTTATGAATGAGTTGTTCTCAGTAGCAAAATTATCATTACAATATTTGACGGCAGATAAATCATAATCTAAGCCGACTACGAATTTAGCAGTTTCTGAACAAATTTTTACGCCATATCCTGTGCCGCATCCAACATCTAAGACGATCTTATCAGTTACATATTGTAGTGTTTCTTCATAAGCATATTTGTGATGTTCATAAACTACGCTTAATTCCCCTTTTTGAGGGGGAATCATCCGTTCGCCTGTGTCTTCTAAATTATTTGACGTAATACTATCCAAGATAAATCAATGTAATTTATAGTAACTTATGCATGCGAAGCCGATCAGAATCTTTTTGTGCACAGGTTGGTGACAATGGAGCCCTATTGCAAGATTAGCCTTCCCCACTTTTGTTCTTTACTGATACCTTCTTAAATTATTTTCTTTGGAAAAAGAGAAATTCGCCTTTATTACGCCTTGCAGAGGTAATCTTTCCAGTTCTTTATCTTCTGATTTCAATCTGATAAAGAAATAAAATTTTTCATCCAAATTCATACTCAAATCATCCATAGGTATCTTAATTTCAATAAACTCTTGAAATGCAACCTTCCCTTCTGATAGTTCCTTTTGCACATTATGGGAGACCAATTGAATCTTTCCCGTATTTTCTGAAAGAGGGATACTTATTACGACTTCAATTGGTTTTACAACGCATAGTTCTATTCTGACCGATTCTTCGGTTGATTTCAAAATTCCCATATCTCCATCAAGCCTCAGATAGATATAATCAGTGTCAAAGCCATATTTGACCCCCTTTATTATATGAGAAGCGTGATTACCCGTGCTTTCTTCTAATTTGAGGTGCCCTGCATACTGCCATTCATCGCTTTCGGTTTCTATTCCATCTATCTCCGGAGAAAATTCAGCTTCGGGCGGAGCCTCTTCTTCGGAGATACTTGATTCAAGGGGTTCCGATATACCGTCCGGCACGGGCAGATTCAGATAGGAGTAAACCTTCTGCAAATGAGCTCTGAACAGATTATCAAACAAGATGGAATGTGATAAAAAACGGTTCTTTCCATACCACCAGAACCAATCAGCGCCTTCAGCGGCCATTAAATGTTTATGCGCAGCGTTATACATTCCCTTAAACGGTTCTTTATCCACGTTATCCATCTGCTTTGCTTCTTTCAGAACTTCTCTCGCTTCGGCAAGAACATCCCATGCCCTATTGGTTTGCTCCTGACCTATCCAGGAATTAAAATTGCAATCCACACTTGAACCGGGGGAGAGCGTTTCCAGCTGCTGAATATCAGCGGTGTTTTTAAGGTATTCATCAAATGAGATCGTTTTTAAGGTGTCAGATTCGCTCAATACGGAGAAGAGCTCGTTAAAAAACAGGTAACCATTCTTAGGATAATATTCCCAACTATTTTCACCGTCCAAGACTATCGTTACAAGGTATTCCGTTTCGTCACCGGAAAGAGATTCTCGGATTTCCTCCAAATTCCGTATCAGTTCCTTTACCGCTTGCTCCGGCGAAAGCTTCGAATAATTGAATGATATTGCATCGGATAATTCAGAAGATCTAAAAAATAGCGCTGGACAATTTTCAATTCCGTTAATCTTGTGTGCTTGGTATTTTTTTTCATCGGACATCTGTTCCTTAAGCGTGTGACTCAACACCTGATCGTCACTTATCAACCATTTAAGACCTTCTTTCGCTGCATGCTCAAGAGTTTCATAACATACTGATCCTTCAGGCAGCCACATTCCGTTCGGGATATCGCCAAACCGTGTATTGCAAAAATTCAATGCGCTATGTATCTGATATAATGCATCTTCGGGATGAGCGAAATGAAGTGATGATTCATCACAATAACGATCAGCGATTTTACCGTAATCGTTGTCTATCAGAAGCGGCAGTATTGGATTATAGTATGGTGACATAGCTAATTCCGCTTGCCCGGAATCTGATAATTCATTGAACATTGGAATAATTTGCTTCAAAACATCACTGTGAACAGCTAAGATTATTTCCTTATCATTCTCTGTAAACTTATCGGTTTTTGTCAATAGATCCCGGATAGATTCTGTTTGGATTATATCCCAACCACTCCAGCTGAGCAGGTGAAGAACCTGAGCGTCAAGCAGCTCGCCGTCCGAAGTTTGTTCAACAGCCTTTTCAACCCCGTACGCTTGGACCCTTTCGGCCCAGATATTGCTTAATTTATTCCATCCGGGAAAATCAATTCCTGATTTGGTAGAATAGAGATCAAAAATATTGGATAATAGAAATTCTTTTTCTTCAAGGTTCATTTTGCCGGGGTCTTTTATCGTAAGCTGCTGAAACCTGTCCTGATATTCGTTATCTGAATATTCTTTTAGCTGCTCAAGAAGGGAAGAACTAAAACTGAATGTAACTCTGATGTTTGGATATTGTTTTAAGAGCGACCCGATATTCAGGTAATCCCGCGCTGCATGAAGCCTCACCCAAGGCTGCGAATTTGTCATATCATCCGGAGCGGCATAGTAAGGTTGGTGATAGTGAATAAGAAAAGCTATGTTCAAACGACCCTTCATAAGCTATCAGCCAAGTTAATCGGTATTGATATAATCGTCATCATATATTTTATATTTGACTCTCAATAAAGGGTTCAGTATTATTCATCTTTCATACACGGAGTAATCGTTTTAATGGCAAATTTCTATGAAGAGTTACGCGAAAGCAGACTTGCACGAGGTCTCTCAATTGAGGATATCGCAAGCGTTACCAAAATAAATCCGATATACCTGCACGCTGTTGAATCCGGCGAATATGAAGTGTTGCCTGAACCGTATATTGTACTTTTCATCAGAGCTTATGCCAAAGAAATAGGGATGGATCCTGATGATGCAGCCAGGAGATATCGCCTCTTCAGGGCGGCGGAACAATTACCAAAGGAAAAACGCAGAGCCAGACGCGAGCTTGCCGAAGGCGATACTAAATCCGGCGACGACTCAGATTCAAAATTTACACCGCGACTTATGTGGGCTGGAATTGTCATAGTTTTCGGAATATTATTGGTCTCTGTAAAATTTTGCGGTGTTGAAGAACCGATAAAAACTTCTTTTGAAGAATCCGTAGAGAGTGGGGATGTTTCGTCCTCCGATAAGTCATCTATTATTTCTGACACCTTAGCCGCCGCAGATTCCGTTGTTTCCGATTCTATAGATGCTGTAGAGTTCGTTACTCCCGTCCCAATGTCCCTGCGGATTATGTCTATGGACAGCGTGCGCGTTCGGGTCGTAGTTATTACCGATGATGGAGAACCCGATGATATTACTTTCCAAAGACTTGGAGAGGAACGTACCTGGAAGGCTAACGACCAATTTTCTTTGAGAATCAGTAAAACCAGATCTGTCGCTATCTATCTTGATGAACAATTACTCCCTCCCTTAGGACCGAGAAATACATGGGTCAGCAGGGCTATAATCAATAAAGAAGGCATCGTTAAAAAACAAACAATTCTTCGCGCAAGAAATTAAGCGCTTCCCGCTGACAGCGAATGAAGCTTTGTGATCAGGTCCACCACTCTGCAAGCATAACCCATTTCATTATCATACCATGCCGATACTTTAATGAATTTATCATCCATTGCGCGAGTCAAACCGGCGTCAAATATGGCAGAATTAACGTTTCCTGTAATATCCACAGAAACAATGGGATCTTCCGTATACTCGATAATCCCTTTCATTTCGCCTTCCGCTGCTTCCTTCATAACTTTATTTATCTCTTCAACAGTTGTTGATTTTTCTATTACAAATATCAGGTCAACGATAGAACCGTCAGGAATTGGAACTCTGAAGGACATTCCGTCAATTTTTCCGGCAAGGCTCGGAAGAACAACTCCAAGTGTTTTGGCAGCTCCTGTGGAAGTAGGAATTATCGAAAGTGATGCAGCCCTTGCTCTTCGCATATCCGGATGAGGAGAGTCTAACAGCTTTTGATCCATCGTGTAAGCGTGTATCGTACTTAGAAATCCTTTCTTGATATTAAATGCTTCATGGATGACTTTTGTGACAGACGCCGCGCAATTTGTTGTGCAAGAGGCGTTGGAGACAATTTTCTCGTCACCTGTCAATATATCATCGTTAACACCGAGAACTATAGTTGCATCTATATCGTCTTTAGGAGGAACTGTAAGAATGACCTTTTTCGCGCCTGCGCTCAGATGCTTCTCCAATTGAGACCTTTCTCGAAAAAGACCGGTAGATTCAACAACTATCTCAACTCCAAGTTCTCCCCACGGAAGATTCGCCGGATCTTTTTCTGAAACCATTTTAATTTTATCGCCATCAACCGACAGATCACCATCGTCAATTATCACTTCTCCGGGATAAGTTCCGTGAACAGAATCATATTTCAGTACTGTACAAAGTTTTGAAGGATCCGTAAGGTCATTTATCGCTACAAAATCAAAATCCGCTTTACGTATGAGTTTTGCGGCTCTTACGACTGAACGTCCTATTCTGCCGAATCCGTTTATTCCCACTTTAATTGCCATATATTTTATTCCACATTTTAGTCACTCAGTTTATAATTACGAAAAAATCTAATAACTCTTTTAGGGTAACGCAAGTAAATTATTCTACTTTTTATACGATTAATAATACTTACTTCTAATTTGAGTTCCTGCCCGTTCAAGACGCGTCAGGTTTACAATTAATATTTCAGGATTCAATATCTGTCCATCTACAGGCTGCTGATGGATTTTTCTCACAACCTCCATTCCTTCAACTACTTTTCCGAAAGCCGCAAATCCCTGTCCATCCGGATTGCGATGACCTCCGAAATCAAGTTCAGGTTGGTCGCCCACACATATGAAAAACTCCGACGTAGCGGTGCCCGGTTCAAGTCTCGCCATTGAAATCGCGCCGTCTTTATGTCTGATTCCTGTTTTTAACGTGGTTTCATGCTCAATCGGCGGATACATTTCCTCTTCCGTGGAGAGCCCGCCTTGAATCACATCAATTGTTACATCATTATCAGGTTGGTTGTCATCTCTTACAACCCTGTAAAATTTGGAATTCTTAAACACTCCGTCGTCAACGTATTTCAGAAAATTCAGAGCGGTGATGGGCGCTTTATCGAGATATATCTCAATCGTTATTTCCCCCAGCTCTGTTTCCATCTTCAACATTACCGTTTCCGAATCTGATTCACAACCCGAATTCATAAGAAAAAAAATAATTGAAAGAGACAGAGTTAATATTTTCATCAAAGTAATATTTCACCTATATTAATTTCGTTAATTATGTTAAGGCGAATTAAATTTAATCCGAAAAATTGATATTACAAGGTCTCAAACTCTTAAATTCGCGTAATTGATTAAATACTTATTCTTGTTTAACTTTACCCAACTAACTATTGACTATGAAGACTATTATTATATTATATTTAGCGGTACAATTTCTTGGAATTAGCCGATCTGATCTCTTTGCTCAGGATGTTTACACTAAATTGAAACTACGTTACCAAACCGGTGAGATAGACAAAAAAGTTTATTCTTCAAAGGTCAAATCATTGTATTCCGCATTGCAATCCGGACAATATTCCCCTGAAGCGGGAGAAAGTAATATCAAATGTCTCTTCCCTATTCAGGTTGAAGCGATAAAACATTCAAGTTCGCTCGAAAAGTCCGCTAAAACATTTGCCAAGGGCAGACCGCTGTCGCAGGCAAGTTATAAAACGGAAGAAGGACATTTTAAAATCCATTATGATACCACAGGAGTCAATGCAGTTGATACGACTAATCTCTTAGGAAATGCGGTACCGGACTGGATTTTTTATACGGGTCGCGCATATGAAAGAGGTTGGAGTATGTTTGTTGATTCACTCGGATATCAGATACCTCCCGTTGACACTATTGACGGTGATCAAATTGATGTATTCATAAGGGAGTTATCTCCTACCTTGGCTTACGGCACTACATATGCTGTCGATGATACAGGCTTCGCTCAAAATGCGCCAAGCATAACATTTATTGAGATGGATGATGATTTCAGCGAAAGCATCTATTTTTCCAACGGTTTAGACGGCATGCGCGTAACCGCTGTTCACGAACTCTTTCATGTATTCCAACTCGGGTACACTTTCAGACCAAACGATGTCTGGTTTTTTGAGCTCACAGCAACCTGGATTGAAGACCTGGGTTATGACTCAATAAACGATTATTTGCAATATATCGAGTTTTATTATTCAGATACCGATAAGGGATTACATTATACAAACGGCTTCAATGTGGCGATATTCGGGAAGTTTATTCAAGAGAATTATGATGCTCATGTAATCAGAGGCGCATGGGAAAAAATGCTTACGAACAAAGCTGAGATTGCTTTAGACCTGGCGCTTAAAGAAAATGCCGCATATGAACCCGAAGGCGGTCTGAAGGCTGCATGGGGTAAATTCGCTATCTGGAACTGGTTCACAGGAAGCAGGAAAGTACCCGGCGCATTTTTTGAAGAGGGAGAATTATATCCTGAGTTAGAACCTTACAGTGATACGACTTTCTCGGGTTCCGTACTGAATATACCGTTTTTCGGCTTAGAAGAACTCTCGTTTCGGATAAACAGGTTCATTCCCATTGATGATGCGCGAATTAAAGCGGCATTTACGGCTGCCGGAAATCCAAATGTCTGGAGTACGACTTTAACCGCCGGTCCGCCGGATATTACCTTTTTAAATCCCGGTTCAGCTGTGAATGTGAATGAAGTCAGCAATATCGAAGGATTAATTGTTGCCGTCAGTAATGGTTCGATAGAAGGAGACGGTGGATCGGTTCGAGAAACTTACAGCCTTGAAGTGGCTATCACAGGCGCTCCTCCCGCAAACCTGATTGCGCTCTATCCGAATCCATTTAAGACACAAACAGACATTACATTTGAGCTCAAAGCCGATAATACTGATATAACATTCACCGTCTATAATCTGCTCGGCCAGACTGTCCATCGGCAAACGAAGGGTTTTTTCTTGAAAGGCGAGAACAGAATAGTCTATTCGCCCGCCGATAACCTGGCCAGCGGCATTTATTTCTTCCGCATTTCGGGAGATGAAGTGGAGATTAACGGTAAGTTTACTCTTCTGCGATAATCTATGCCCGAAGCAGACAGCTTCCTCACAATTAAAGGCGATTCTGATTCGCTCCTGAAAGAAAAAGGCTCAAAATTCATCGGCTTTGCGACCCGCATCAACGATGAAAATGAGGTCAAAACGAATCTCGATCTTATACGGAAAAAATCGCGCGATGCCACACATCACTGCTACGCATACAGAATTGGTATCGGCGATGATATTCGCGCAATTTCCAGCGATGACGGAGAACCGTCGGGTTCCGCGGGCGCTCCCATGCTTGCCGTATTGGAAGGCGCCGGCTTAACTAACATATTAGCCGTGGTGACGCGCTATTACGGAGGTACTAAATTAGGCGTTGGTGGATTGGCGAGAGCTTACGGCGGTTGCGTAAAAGAACTAATCAATAATGCGGAAATCGTAGAACAGATCGCCAGAGCAAAATTAGAGGTATTAGTGGACTATAACCTCCTGAGCGCTGTGCTGAAGACCGCTTCAGCTTTCAAGGCGGAGATCAGTCAAGGCTACAAGGGAGACAAAGCTTTTGTGCAGCTGTCAGTAAGAAACAGCGAACTGGATAACCTAAGATCAGAACTCATAGACGCTACACATGGCTCTGCTATCATCAACTGACCTTTATAACCGAATTTTCTTTCAAAATTCGTTTCAGCCCCAATTCAAAGCTTGACTGTAATCAGCCGATGCTATATTATTCTTCCCGATGATCGCGGGGTGGAGCAGTCTGGTAGCTCGTTGGGCTCATAACCCAAAGGTCATAGGTTCAAATCCTATCCCCGCTACGAAAGTAATAGTACCACAATCCCTGAATTCACTTAAGAAATCAGGGATTTTTTTGTGCGGGTTAGGGCTTGCCCTGACCGCATTCAACTAATAATACTGGTGTCGGGGCAAGCCCCAACCACCACGAACCCTACCATTGTTTGATGCTGTTTAGTGACTATTAGGCTGGTTCATTTTCGCCACATTAGAATATTTTAATTAAAGATTTGATTATTTGAGTGAGGTTATCTAACCACACCTTCGTTATAATCAAGAATTGCAAGTTCGATCTGGTCAGTTAATTCAGGTATCTCGACTGTGGATGCCGGATTTATCCTTATAATATCGCCTCTTACTTCCACAGTTCTCGTATTTAACAATCCCCCTACAAAAGCGGCAATTATGATATCAACAATTTTATATTGTTCATGAATCTTCAGGTTTATTACACCATCACCTTCGTATTTCCCCACCTGTTTTTGAATAGCATTATCAATTTCCGCGTCTCTTATGGTTATTAATTGCAGAACGAGAAAGACCGCTTTCGTATCATATTTTAGTTTTCCAACCACTTCATATTCACCAATATCCTTCGGTGTTGTCATGGAGACGAAATTTTCCAAGGAATGTGCTTCGTAAATAACACTTTCACAGCTAAAAAAGAATGATACGAATGACAAAGCTATAGTAATGATAAATGATTTCTCTTTCATGAGATTAAATCTCCATATTGAAGTTTTGATTGGATATCAAACGATCAATCACCAAGGACAGAGCCCACACTACTTGTAAATTTCACGACAGTGCCGCTAATCAGTACTGTTCTTCTCGTATAAATGCCGAGAGTAATCACTCCTAAAAATCCATCGAGAAATGTTCTCGTCGATTTAATCTCCAGGTTTATGACGCCATTACCACTCAATGTTGATACCTCTTTATCAATCAGCGCTCCAATATTCGGATGACTTGTTTTGGTTATACCCCAGAATAGCCATCCCCCCACTTTAACTACGTTGAATTCTCCCATTCGGGTATATTCGACACTTTCACCTCCTCTTCCCATCAAGATGCTTGATTCTGAGTTCCCGGAATCAAAATTCATGTGCGCACAACCGAGCGTTCCAAGTAATAGAAGTAAAAGTGAGAATTTCAATATTATGATATTTCGCATATCGACATTTCCCTTTGAAGTTATTAATTAATTGTTATTGAGTATCGTTAAATCTACTCTAATTCTATTTTTATCACAAGTATATTTCAGCTATACCTAATAGATGTGACAAAAATCAATAATAGAGCAAAAAGTAGCCCTTTAAAACCGTGGGTATCCCAATTATTGTATTAAGCAATTAAGTGTTGTTTGATGTTGTTATGTGACGTTTTGGTCGGCTCATTTTCGCCACTCCGAATATATAAATCCTGACTTGACAGTAGTGTAGCTATTTCTTTAAATATCATTAAATTATTTTGGGTTTTGAGAATCCTTTTCATCGAGTTCAATATCAAGAAGTTTAATTATATCAAATCCCATTGCCATAAATCCTGGATTCATTTTAATTCCGGGGCGCAGAGTAATCTTCTCTCCGCTCGGATGGTTAATAACGATGATTTGCTTTGCCTCCCAAGCTCCGTCGGGGTGTTGATTCATTAGATCACGCACTAACATACTATGCTCCTTGTATGATCGGTACGTGAAATTTACCTACAAATTGCTTGCCTATCAAGCCGAGAAATGACTTGAAGAATTAAATGTGTGCTTGGAATTCCAACTGATATAAAAGAATCATTGTAGTTCAACATTCCCCCGCTACAAAAGTAATAGAACCAAAATCCTTGATTTCAGTTACGAATTCAGCACTTTTTTGTGCGGGTTAGGGCCGCCGCTTGAAGCGGGATTTACTTGCCCTAACCGCCACCCAATAATTTTAGGGATTTTTCTATTTGTAGGTTAGTGTTGTTTCGTGACTTTCAGGTTGGCTCTTTTTCGCCACACTGAATTTTCTTGCTTTTTTGGTTCTTGAAAACTATCATATATTAAAGGAATAGTTAAGCAGTATTATGGAACATCTAACCTGAAAAAGGAGATAGATTAATGGGACAGCAGCAATTACTACTAATCGTACTCGGCACCATTATCGTTGGTGTTGCGGTTGTTGTGGGTATCAATATGTTCACGACAGGCGCCGTTAACGCAGAGCGAGACGCGCTTTTACAGGATGTGAATAACGTCGCATCGTCAGCAGCTTCTTATTGGCGCAAACCGGCGGCATTAGGCGGTGGAGCGAGAAGCTTTGTTGGAACAACCGATGTAATAACTTTTGGCGCTGATTCATCAAACGCCAACGGCAATTTCCTTATGTCGTCTGTTACGGCCACATCGTTCGTCCTTACAGCTACAGGCTCTAACGAAGGCGTTATTATCGTCGCCACTATTACTCAGCAGGGAGTTTCGGGCACACCGACGATCACATTACCGTAATTTACATTTTGTAAAGATTTTCTTGTTATAAGAAATCTGAATTAAAAGAGGGTAAGATCGCTAAGGTTTGCCAAGTCCCATTGGAAACCTCCTACGCGGAAGGAAATCATTCTTGCCCTCTTTTATATTTTTGTTTCTGATAAATTTTTACCGAGATATTTGATATTGTTTTGTGACGCTTTGGCCGGTTCGTTTTCGCCACACCAAATATTCATAAGAATTGTTATATATCTATAGAATTCTGATCAACAGGTTATAGAATACATATCAGCCGTAAAGCGCCGGCATTAAGACGCTTCAAATGTCTTAACAATTTCACCGAGTAATCGATTAAACGTAGCAGTATCTTCCC
The DNA here is from genome assembly GCA_022573815.1 of Candidatus Neomarinimicrobiota bacterium. Lineage (NCBI taxonomy): Bacteria > Pseudomonadati > Fidelibacterota > Fidelibacterota bacterium. Next base: position 25,924 of record JACZTG010000001.1, on the reverse strand, counting down.
AGAGAAGTAAATGACCCACTCCCGACATTATTTCGACCTTGAAGGAGGAAACATAGCGTTGAGCGGCTTCAATATCTGTGGGAACAAAATCAGAGTTTATGCAGTGAATAGGAGCTTTTATCTCCCTGAGTGACTCTGTCATATCGTGTTTTATATAATTTTCCAGTACAGCTATTGCAATATCAGGTGGAGCGGCGCATCCACCATAATCAGCTCTCACTTTTTCCAGAACCTTAGTAGAATCAGCATTTGGGAGGACCATGGAAAGTAACATTGCATTTAAAGCTCCGGCAAAATCAGCACGAAACGGGGCCATGAATCCAGCAATCTGTTCATCTGTAAGTTTCGATTCCACATTATGGAAATTGTCAACCCCTACCAAACCAATAATACGTTCCGGCATAATCCGCGCAGCTTCGACTATAACTTTGTCACCCATTGAGAATCCTACAAGCACTACCTGCTCGAGACCGAGTTTCTCAACAACCGAAACCACATCCTCTCCAAAAGCTTTCATAGTCCAATCGGTACGACCATGACCGGATCCTCCGAAACCCGCAAGATCAATTGTAATAATTTTATTCTGCCGTGACAATTCCCGGATTTGCCCAATCCAGTTATTCTGACCCCAGCACCAGCCGTGAATTAAAACGATTGCCGGTGTCCCTTCACCATATACACTAAAGCTTATGGGTACACCATCTGCGGATGTAGCAACATTTTTGGATTCATCTGAACAGGCTGTTAAGACAACAAATAATAAAAGAATACTCACTAACGATAACCTTTGCAGGATTTTCATCTTATCCCCCCCGGTTGGAATTGATTCAAGATTCTAATTCATATTACTATTTTTGGATTAATAATCCAAGAAAATTAATTCATAGACACTGCGCGTTACTTTAACCATTTAATATCAACATAATATTTTCTTAAAAACACTGATATTTTCCTTGTCAAATAACAGCTATAAGGTTATCTTTATATATCACTTTTCTAATATAATATGTATTATATATATGTGAATAGCATTAGACGGAGATGCTTGGAGGGTAACAACCAAATTAATTTAATTATTCTATCTTTGTACGGAAATTGCTGATTTCAGAACGTCAGACGATTTTCGAAGAAATATCCCAAGTTCAGCCCCCCACTGCTCCATTTTTCACCCTTTTAATCTCAATAATAAACAGTTACTCTGATACTAACCGAACAATGATGAACAAAATAAGGAGAAGATGAAATGATCACATCAAAGATGCGTAATTTCACAACTCTAACTGCAATTATTCTGGTTGCAGTTCTAATAACGGCACCGGTTGCCAATGCAACAAACGGATATTTTTCCAGCGGATACGGCACCGCTTATAAAGGTTTAGCCGGAGCAGGAGTTGCTCTTTCTTTGAGCACTTTAGCCGCCGCCACTAATCCGGCATCTATGGTAGGGCTTGGAAATCGCTACGACCTCAGCGTCGCCTACTTCAACCCGAATAGAAATTTCACTGTTGACGGTAATCCGTCAGGATTTCCGGGTACTTTCGGTTTAGCGCCGGGCACCGTTGAAAGCAGTTCCACTACTTTTATCATCCCTTCATTAGGATTTAACAGGATGCTGAATGAGACAAGTTCATATGGTGTTTCTATTTACGGCAACGGCGGTATGAATTCTGATTACGAATCACCGGTTTTCGGTTTTAATCCAACGGGTCTTGATTTTGCGCAGCTCTTCATCCAACCTACGTATGCTATCAAGCTTACTTCACAACATTCTGTTGGAGCAGGCGTGATTTTGGCATTTCAGCGTTTCAGAGCGGAAGGTTTGGGAGCATTCGCACCATTTTCCTCCGATGGCGCTAATATAACGGACAATGATTATTCTACTTCAATCGGGTTCGGTCTAAAAGTCGGTTATCTCGGCGAGCTTTCTGAAATGCTGTCTGTTGGGGCTTCATACCAATTAAAAACAGCGATGAGTGAATTTGACGAGTACGCCGGATTATTTGCCGAACAGGGTGATTTTGACGTTCCAGCCACATGGACAGCGGGCGTTGCTCTGAGTCCCAATGATGATATTACTCTTGTGGCGGATGTTCAGCAGATTTTATACAGCGGTGTTGCATCAATCAGCAACCCGTTTCTTCAATTCGATCCTGCGACCGGAGCGCCGACAAACCCTCTTGGTGCAGATAACGGCGCCGGATTCGGATGGGAAGATATGACCATCATCAAAATAGGCATTCAATACGTTATGGACGAAAGCCTCACACTTAGAGGCGGTTTTTCATTCGGTGGTCAGCCCATACCTGACGGCGACACAAGTACTGCTTTAATGTTTAATATACTCGCTCCGGCAGTGGTGGAAACTCATATCTCCGTCGGCGCTACCAAAACAATGAATAACGGTCATGCTGTCAGCTTGGCAGTTACTCGTGCATTGTCAAATTCGATTTCAGGTCCTAATCCATTAGAAGCTCCTTCTCAGCAGACTATTACCCTTGAGATGGATCAATGGGAGGTTGAAGTTGGATACTCATTCTAAATGAACTGATTTAGAAAGTTTCATTTCTTAAAAAATCCCGTGCAGAACAGTCGCACGGGATTTTTTCTTATGTGCATTCAGGGCAAGTAAATCCCGCTTCAAGCGGCGGCCCTAACCCGCACAAACCAGATAATTATTTAACGTAGAAAGTTTCTTCCGCCGGTCTCAGAGTCCGGGCAAACCAGAGAGGACGTCTCAAGCCGTCAGGGCCGGGGCCGGGACGGGTCAACTTCAGCCACTCTTTATAAACCTCATGGGACTTATTCGTGTCCACGAATATATCGCCGTATTTCTCCCCATCCTTCGGAACGCTGATGGATACTTTCTGATGCCAGCAATGCATACCCGATATAGGATCGGGATGGACAGGGAATGTAATATTTTGATGCACTCCGCCGTCACGCCACCAGATACGTTTCGAGTCGCTGTCGCTGCTGTCAAATGGCTTAACAGAATCCAAAACCGACATTTTATACTTACCCGGCTCTACCTCTTCGATAGAAACCGTATTCATTGCCCAACTGTTTCCTTTCATATCCTGCCGGCGACGCCATCTGCCGATATGATGGGAACAGGCGATAACATCGGGCTTCATCCCCTCCGTTATCCATACCTTGTCTATGAAATAGCCGATTTCTGTTTCAATCTTCAGTAGATCGCTGCTGTTTTTTATACCTACTTTTTCAGCTGTGGAAGGATGGATCCATATTGGATTTCGGTGCGCAATCTCAACGAGCCATTTAGCGTTTCCCGACCGGCTGTGAATCAAGGTAGGTAGTCTGAAAGTGGGCACAAGGACGTATTCGTTTTTCGATTTATCAAGATTCTCGGGGTGAATGTGACTCTTGATATATTTAGGGATGGTAAATTCTTCCCATTTCCATTCAGCCATTGTGTTGGAGTAGAATTCCTGTTTTTTCGATGGTGTCGGAAACCCGGTGACAGCTACTTCGCCATCCTGAACCCCGATAATTTTACCGTCTTTAACGATCTGACCGGCGCTGTTCAGTTCCGTGCCTTCCATTTGTGATTCATCCAGCGGGTTTCGGTTTTTTTCGTATGAAGTTTCTTCAATTTCAAATGCGCCGTATTTTCTCATATAGTCAAGCGGAGCCAAATCTTCCTCAGCGGCTTTATCCTTCAAGCCCGGAATATTTTCAAAGATATATTGATAATATTCGTCCACACTGATTTTTTCGCCATCACGATAAGGAGACTTGAAATGTTTTCTTATGCCGAGCGATTCATCCGGGTCTATCTTCCACGAAAGCTCTATCCAAAACTCATCTTCTTCCCATACCTCACCGGGGTTCACTTCATAAGTAAACTCAACCTCTTTTCCTTCTCTGCGGGCAAACTCCCGTAGCACCGGCTGACGGAACGCTATCCACATTCCTGAATGTGTTTCGTAGGAATTAAGGTCGTGCCGCTCGCCTGCATGCCCCATGGGAAGCACATAATCCGCCCAATAAGCCGTTTCGTTCCATGTGGGAGTCATCGCAACGTGTAATTTTATTTTTGATTCATCCTTCAACGCTTCTATCCATGTGAATCCGTCCGGATAAGTCCAGACAGGATTAAAAACCCGGGTGAAGTAAACGTCTAATTCCCCTCTTCCCTCCTTTAGAAAATGCGGGAGAAGAAAACTCATTTCATGGTGCGCTATCGGATATTCAGCGGGATAGTGCAGTTCATTCCAGAATTTCTGTGCCGGAGGAACATCGAAGAATTTAGGCTTGAATTTATTCCAACCGCTGGGAGATGTGCCGCCTACAGTTCCAACGCTGCCTGTCAATACATTCAGAAAGTGGAGACAACGCGCTACCTGCCATCCGCCGAGGTTCCCGCTTCCCGCGGAACGCCAGTTGTGCGTTGAGAGTTTACTTCCCGCATCCGCCACCATTTTAGCTGCCTGTACGATAGACTCAGGTGTGATATTAGCCTCAGCCGCCGCGAATTCAGGTGTGAATTCTTCATACTCTTTTTTGAGTCGTCCTATAAAGTTATCAAAAGTCGGATTATCAGAAGGATGAACTTTCGCCATATAATCCTGCCAGTTTACCCATGTTTCCATATATTGTCTGTCATATTTGCCTTCATCGAGAATGATTTTCGCAATTGCAAGCAGTACAGCCGCTTCAGAACCCGGATAAGTCGGCATCCATACATCCGCCATACTCGCAGTATTCGAAAGTCGCGGATCCATAACTATGAGTTTCGCGCCGTCCATCATCCCTTCAATTATCCTTTGCGCGTGCGGATTGAAATAGTGTCCCGTTTCCAAATGTGAACTGATGAGTAAGATCGTCTTTGCGTTGGCGTGGTCGGGAGAGGGTCTGTCGAACATTTGCCAGAGAGCATATCCTGTCCGCGCTCCGGCAGAGCATATATTGGTATGCGAATTATGCCCATCCACTCCCCACGCCTGAAGAACCCTTTCCGTGTATCCTTCATGACCCGGTCTTCCTACATGATAGGCTATATTATTTTGTCGCCCTTCCTGCAACGATTTTCTTAATTTTCCTGATATATCGTTAAGAGCGTCTTCCCATGAAACCCGTTCCCATTCACCGCTGCCTCTCTCGCCTTTACGTTTCAGCGGGTATAATATCCTCTCGGGATCATTGATCTGATTTATAGTAGCGGGACCTTTAGCGCAATTTCTTCCTCTGCTTCCCGGATGATACGGATTACCTTCAAACCGCCTGATTGTGCCATTTTCCTTATCAATATACGCCAGCATACCGCATGCTGATTCGCAGTTGAAGCAGGTCGTTGGAACTATCGAGTAGCTCTTCTTTACCCTTCGCGGCCACGAGTTCGCATCGTACTCGGTCCAGTCGTCCCATTTCTCAGGTGGTGGATAATTCGAGAAATCAGCCGGTGCTTCCGTAAATTCATTTATTAATTCGCCGGACTGTTCGATACTTTTTAACAAGCCTATCGATTCGCATACCCGTTCGATCATTGATTTTTTTATATTATGACTCATTTTATCAACTCAAGGTTATCAGTTGCGGAGCTCTGACCCAGATATGTTCAGTACTTAATATTCCCGCTAATACTATCAACGCCACTAAATCTATTGGCAATAATTGCGGCGCGAACATAAACAATAATAGCGGTACTACTCTTGAAAAAATTATCGTTATCCAGAATTGTCTGCCGTATCTCCCTTTAAGAATCATATCCGCAACCGATTTTGCGTCGTCCGTCATATGCGGCGTGAACAGCTCAAGTGCGGTGAATAACAGGTTTGTAATCAGAAGAGCTATTGCGAGATTGATTATCCCGCTGCCTAAGCCGGAGCCGAGCATCAGCAGAAGCGCAGTTCCGGCAAGCAGTGAATTCACACCCATTTGCGCCGGCGCAATCGGCGACTGCCAAAAATCTCTTCCCTTCGCCTGAGCGAAAAGTAACGCCGTGTATATGGCTACCATAAAGGCAATCAAGCCTCCGATAATATCAAACAGACGACTGTCTATTCCTGTTGGGAAATAAAGATTCAATATGGAAAGAGATAAGATTGCCCCGAACGCCGTGATGAAATAAGCTCCTTTGACCAACCACGATGACCAATGAGGTCGGAGCAGGACATAGAGAAACCGTTTCGGTTGGTCAAGGTCCTTAACCAACAGTCCGCCGGTAATGACCAAAAAGAGCATTGACGACCAGAGAGATTTTTCTCTCAATCCAGCGCTTATCTCAAACCATCCGAACAAGCTTCCTAAAGCCAATACCATAAACAGACCCGCTGAAATAGCCTTTGTCCAAACATAAGCGGATACTTCCCAGCCCCAGAGAACGCCCTTGCTCGGACTGTCGTAAACTCTTCGGGCATCCCCGGATTTCAGCGTCTCCTGAATCTCTTTCCCATGTTTACCCTTATTATCAAGAGCGAGTTGCACGAGCAGATCTTCAGGGTCTTTTTCAGAGCTCCGTTGGTCGGCGTAATGAGCGAAATGTCCCACACCGCGTGATTGCTCGCTCCACATATATTCGTCTTTTTTTGCAGTTGAGCCGGGATCAAGCGAAGCGCTGTCACCGTTAATATAAAACACTTTCGGCTTTGTTCCTTTTTCCGCTTTTCGCACGGTAACAGCTTCCATTGCGATAAGTTTCGTAATATCGGCGTTCGGGTCACTTATATCGCCAAATCCAATCGCCTCAACGGGACATACAATCACGCATGCCGGCGCCATTTGCGCTTCTATCCGGTGGGCGCAGAAATTACATTTTTCTGCCACGTGAGTTTCCGGATTGATATATAACGCGTCATACGGACACGCTTGCATGCATGATTTGCAGCCTATACACCGATCAGTATCAAAGTCCACAATACCGTTATCGAGAGTGTGCAGAGCATTGGTCGGGCATATATCAATGCAAGGAGCATCTTCACAATGGTTGCACCGAAGAACCGAGAAAAGTCTGCGGGTATCGGGATAAACGCCCTTTTCCACATACTTTACCCATGTTCTGTTGACTCCTAATGGAATATCATGCTCTGACTTACATGCTACCGTGCAAGCATGACAGCCGATACACTTCCGATTATCTATTGTGAATGCTAAGTTCATTCTTCTTCCAATACTCCTTCGATCTGATCTTCCAATTCACTTCCTATTGAACCGGGCATAGTCATATTTTTCATAAACGCCCATTTCCCGGCGTCCTCAAAATACATCTTCATCCTGTACATCGCATTAACGCTACTGACATTGATAACTCCGTTTTCTTCCTGTACTACGATTTCAATCGGAAAAGCGGCGGCATGAGCAATTCCGGGACACTTTCCCTTTTTGCGTGATTTGTCCGAACCCGCCTTAACTATATCGAATGATTTCCTGTCCATCGGAGTCCCCGTACTTCCGAATACCACAGTTTTATATCCGGGAAGATTTAATTCGTAAACTAAGTGCATCCCCCATTTCTCACCGGTCATAGATAAACCCTGGCGAGCTTTACCGACCACATCGTCAAAGTTTGCTCCGGGTAATTCAATAATATTACCAATCTTGCCATCAAAACTTCCGCCGGCCATAACGCCCATTGTTCGTCCGATATATCCTTTTTTACGCTTCTGACCATATTCTTTGTTGCTTGATGTGCCCTTTAGGGCTGATTCAATAAGCAGCCGGAGATTATCATGCTGCGCCTTAGTAGTTCCCTCGAATGACTCATCATCCAACAAGACCGTCCGGTCAGTTGATTTGCGGTTTGCAATCGACACGTGAAATCCGTTTTCATCTTCAAAGAGATTTATCCGGTCAACAGTGCCGTAAGCCCCTGTTTTATGGTTCGCATCCATTATTTTCGCCGCGAATGTCGAATCATATAAAACAAATACTATAGCACGGAATCCACAATCTTCCGGAACACCGGAATTGATAGTAGTAAGCAGCTTCCAATCCGACATTGCTATCGCCGAAGAAAGGCTGTCTGCCGCCGCTTCAAATGTACCCTCGACAGATTCAATTACGAACTCATACACTCTGTATTCCTTTTTGGCTGCGTCGCTGAATGCCGGGATTGAGACTAAGAAAAACAGTGTTACCAACAACGACAAGTAACGATGGTTATTGTTTATCATTTTTCGCTCCTCCTGTTTTGAATCAAAATCAGGGATCGGTAATCTCCATTAACCCGCTTTCCACGGTAGCGAAAGCAGAAATTTTGATTCTATCTATATTATGTGATTCTCTCTTAGTCGTATTTCCAAGCCGTTTGTGGATTTCCGGCAGTAGCTTGATCCCTTCATCAAAATTCACCAATCGGTTTATAAGATAAAACAGATACATAGTCGTTAGCCAGTTACTGAATTCCTGCTTAGATCCGATATGTTTTTTCATATTGAGAATTACCCACGAAAAATGCTCCCAGACATCGAAACAAGTATGGCACGAACGGTTGATTCCGGTACAGCATCTACGAGTAGATTCCAAATCAGCATTATAAGCTCTGAAGTGCGGGTTATAAGGATTTCCGTTTTTCAATCTTTCGAAATTCGCCTCGTGATTCGCGCTCAAACTCGTGCATACTTCATGTCCCCATTTCAAACCGTATAAAGTGCCTGTTGAAACGATTTTACTCAGGTAAGAACTCATAAACATCTTATCAGGGTAGAGGCTGATCATTCGGTCTATCTCAATTCTCACTTCGTCAAAACCGCTGCCGGAATCCAATTCCCCGCCAAATCCTAACAAATCGCCGTAAAAATTAAATAAAACCTGATTACCGTTGTTTATACACTTCTCCACTACCCGCTCAATCTCATTCTTCCGTCCCGGAGCCACAGTATAGTACCAGAACGCTCTTGGATCGTCTTTGTAATTCTTCAGCGCTATCGCGAATGTATCAACGTTTCCGCCGCCTCGCATATATCTGTCTGTCTGATTATCTCCCCATACCGAAACACCGATAGGCATTGACTCGAACCCTTCATATGGTATTTTTATAAGACCGTTTGTTGAAACATTTATATGAAAATTTGAATGAAGTTTTTTCAGTCTCCCCAGCATGAGACTCGGTTCGCCTCCCACAACAGTGACAAAATTAGTTCCCCGTTCGAGCTCTCGTTCTATAAACGCATCAAATTTGTTTTCATCGGGAGGAGACTCAGACTCTTCCATTCCCTCGCTGAAAAAATAACACCCTCTGCACCGGATATTGCACTCGTGAGTGATGTCCACAGAGATGGACCGGAGAGAGCCTGCTTTTCGAATCTCACTGTAAAGCCGCTTCAGGAACGGGTCAGACAGATATTTTTTTAGCAGTTTAACCATCAGGCAGCACGCAATTCAATTTTAATATGATTTGTCCAATCAGCAATCTCTATTCCATAAAGATCAACATCAATTGCTTCCCATAAATTGCCATTCCGCAGCTCGATTATTGATTCTTCTATGAAATTATTTGCCACCGTAAAGCTGCCGCGTATTCTATTTACTCCCAAAGAATAATTTTCAGCGTGTATAAAAACTCCGTTAGAAATTTTAAGCGGTCTTGGCGACGCACCGTTTTTATTGGTATCAACAACAAACTCTGTTGAGCTCAATTTCTCAGATAATTCCTCCGAGAGTTCTTTCTCATCTGAAGTTAATTCTCCCGGCTGAATCGGTCTTTGAAAAACAGCTGAAAAATCTATTATCAGTTGCGACGATATGATTTCTTTGCTGAATGAACTGTCGTATTCCCAAAGAGTTGTAATGTGGTTCCTAAGCGCTTTTCCCGCAAGTGTTCGGAAAGAATCCCATGGAGCTTTCCATAATGAAGACATAGCTTCAAAATCGAAATCGAATAAAAAGTTCCCCACAACAACACACGCATCGCCTATTTGCCCGCCACCCGTTCCGGCAATCCGTTTGCCGTCAACCTCTATCTCGTTTATATCTTTTAGTTTTGCGTTAAGTCCAAACGATTTTAGGGTTTTCACGGGCGCTTCCAACATTTTCGCATAAACATTCCTGAAATTTGCCGGCAATTCCGATTTTTGAAATACCAGCTGGTAAAAGAGCTGATTTTCATCAAGATAAGTAGCGCCTCCGCCCAATTTACGGCGAACCGCAGGTACATTTAATTTTCTGCACACATCCAAATCTATGACACTTTCCGCATCCTGATGATAGCCAAAACAAACATACGGAGATTTTGTGCTGTTCAGTATTATGGTATCGGGCGTTGACTCATCCATTTTCTCCGCTACCGCGTGATACACCGCCTGAGTCATTATGCCGTCAATCGCTCCTAAATCTATCAATCGTATCGGTTTTACCATAATTTACGCGGTGATTACCTCATTTAGACGCATCTCGTTTTGAATCACTTCTATATCTTTCGACATTGGCGGAAATGGATAATCCCGGAATTCCTCTCCGGGTCTGTAGGAACCGCATGGTCTGTTGCACGCCATCACACCATCTCTATCGGGACATCCGTCCGTCATAAACGCGATTCCTTCATTCACTGTTAAATTAATAATATCAGCGGAATAATCTATATTCGAGATAAATCCGTTTTTATCAAATTCCAATGCGTCTTTTGAAAGTCCATTATTTTCTATCAACTGTTTGACCAGCTGAATACGCCGATGCCTGGCTATCGGCTGACGTTCCGAATCCTGCAATGCCGTTCCCGGCTCAGGATTGAATGAGAACAGGTAGCACGACAACTGCTCTTCCTTACATTTATAAAAGATGTTCGTCAAATCCCTGTCGGTCTCGCCCAATCCGATGATGATATGGCAATTCACTTTATAAGCGCCGTACATCTCGCGGGCAAGATTTACAATTTCCCAGTGATAATTCCAATCGTGGGGACCCTTTGCGCCTTTTCCGCGGGTATTATAAAAAATCTCTTCTGTGGCGGCGTCCATCCCGATTCCGATAATATCCGCTCCGGCTTCTTTTATCTCCGCAAGAACCTGTCTGTCCATCAGTGTCGCTGTAACCAAAGCAGAGATAGGCACGTCAGGAGCCGCGCTGTGAACAATTTTCGTCATACTTAGAAGATCTGCGTTTGCCCGATGATCCTGCACCTGCGCAATACAAACTCTTCCGACCCCGCCATTCGCTTCCCTTTCAGCTATTTTCTCCGCCACCTGCTCCGTTGGATAAAGGGGCCAATCAACTCTGATAAACGAATTTTCTTCTGCAATACCGGGACGTTCCCTGGCCAATCCGCAATAGCTGCAATTCGCGTAACAGCCTTCAGGATAATTCTGAAGCAAGTTGATACATCCACAGTTACACCTGTCAAGCCGACCCGGCTTTAGCCCCAGCTCGATTGCCGCCGCCGCGCTTATCCTCACATAATCGGGGCTTAAATTCCGCATTTCCTTTTGCTCACTCAGAGCTAACATCTCAGTTGCCATTATTATCCCTTTTACCAGGTTACTCCACAACAAGCATTTACGATATTCGGCTTTAATCCGAGTTGTTCGGATTGACCCACTATCCCGTCAGCGGGGTAAGCGATTCCGTTCAATCCCGTTTCAAGGGCTAATTTATCTACTCCCAGCTTCATTTCGCCTATCGGCTTGGCGCATCCCAGCATAACAGGAGTCTCTGGTAATGCAATCCGGGCTGTCTGAAAAAACAATCCGATTTCGTCCATTGAAGGAGGTAAAACGTTTGCCATAGGCGTTCCCGTGAGCGGCATCAATATTACCAGTACCAAAATTTTCGGCGGGTTATTCTTAATCATCTGAAGCGCGTTCCATTCACCTTTCATCTTTCCGAAATAATGCCCGATGATAATATGCGGAATTGTCGGCACATTGTATCGCTGTAGATTTTCCAATGCCATTCCGTAATCATCCGGCGTAGCCGACAGATGATAGACATCGGATATTGTTTCCTGATCACCGATGATATCCAGCATCGCTCCGTCTATGCCGATTTCCGAGATAGCCGCGCACGTTTCCTCGTCGGGAAGTCCGACATGCAAACGAATAATCAAACCTAATTCCTTTCGAATCCTTATCAAATCGGGCACGTGCTGCAACAGTGGGACTCTGCCTTTCAGGTCACTGCCGCCTGAGACCAAAACTCCCCGTGCGCCCTTTTCCGCTAATCGCTGGCAGGTATCATATAAAGAACCCCCTTCGGCTGTCAGATCCACCATTCCCTTCAGCACTTCCGTTTTGCAGTGCTCGCAGCTCAATGCGCAGGCTGAACCCGTCACACTCAGAGAAACAAATTCCGTCAATGAACCTTCAATTTCTGAAGTCCGGTGCGTCTTGAGGCCGGGCATATGAAAAGTAATTTCGTTTGAAAAATTCCTCCGACGAATAGACATACAATTCGGGTCAACTTGGAACTCGGTCACATTTTCCGGCAGAGTTAGGAGCTCAGGCATAACTTCCATCCGTTTTAACGAAACAGCCGTAAGGCATGGTTTCAATATCCGTTCTGTTATTAGAAGCGTCTTTCACAGCATCCTGTACGCCGTTATATAAGTCATCAAAGCTGATCCTGGAAAATTCATTTTCTCTTTTTTTATACACCCGTTTCAAAGTTTCCTTTATCTTATCAGAGGCAGCGGAATGCCAGGCGAGGCTGAACTCCAAATCTGCCAGCGCGTTTTCGGAAACGTAAATGTCTCCGCCGATCTGCACTTTTTTGAGCGTGTTTCCCGCTAAATTTACAGATACCTCTAATAATCCACCCTCTGTTTTTCTGACCGCTCTCCCATTCATCTCCTTGACATTTGATTTAGAATAGATCCATTTTTCTGTCAGATATTTTTCTGCTTCCAACTTATTAGATTCTCCGATTTCTTCACTGCTCCAGTCTCCCTTTATCAGATTTACTCCGAATACTTTAGAAAAACCTTTTTCCAACTCGGCGCTGAATTCATCTACAGTTATATCATTTGATAAAAGTTTACGCACAGTTGTAATCCTGCCGGAAACGAGTTTAACCGCTTTATCAGTTATTCTTTTAAGGGGAGTTCTCAATACGTTGAGCATTAGCTCCACGTCAAGGTTTACAAGAATTGAAGCGTGAAAAAGAAGACCGCCTGTCCTTGTTTTATGCAGTCCCAATCCGGCGATTTTTCTTCCATCAACCTCAATATCATTCTTCCCGCGGAACGAAGCTTCGATACCGAACTTCGAAAGCGTTTTCACCGTTCCCTCAGAAAACTGTTTCATCAATACTCGAGCGCGATGATATGTATCGGTTTTGTTTCCTTTCAACGCTAACGCGACGCCGAGCTGGTCTGCGCCCATAATAATTGCGCCTCCGCCTGTGGGTCGCCTGTTAAATTCCACACAGTTTTGGAGACAATATTCGAGATTAAGTTCTTTCTGAATGTTTTGGAATCTTCCTACAAGAGCGCTGTAGGAATCATAGGTATAGAGCCTTAGGGTTGGACGGGATTTTTCACTCCCCACCCTGAGAGCCATTGATTCGTCAGCAGCTAAACCGGAACTGCCACTGACTCCGTTCTCTTTTATAAGACGCAAGTCCATCAGTTCTGATTATTTTCCGTTTCATATCTTGCGATTTCATTCTGTGACCATTCAAAAATCTCTTCGCCAGATATTAAATCAGCGCATTCAGCTTCCCAAGCTGACGCACGGATAACAACCAGCCAACCCTCACCGTAGGGCTGTTCGTTGATAAGCAGCGGAGTTTCCGGTACTATGTCGTTCACAGCTGATACCACGCCGGATATGGGAGAGAATATTTCGGTGGTCATCTTGGCGGATTCAAGCGTACCGATAGAGTCGCCTGCTTTAACTTCCGTATTTATCTCAACAAAAGACGCATAGGCTATTTCACCCAGCGAATCGAGCGCTAACGCATCAATGCCTACCAGTATTTCACCGTTTTCATCCGTCTCCTTAGCCCACATATGATTGGATGAATGGTAATATCGGTCGGCAGGAAATTTTAGTTGTGTGCTGTCGCTCATACTTCTCTCCTATTCTGTAATCAGAGGTTCTTTCGCCGCAGATTCTTCATGTAAATCCATTGCTTCCATCAGATAATCAACAATATCCCTGACTTCTATCTTCCCTTCGTTGCCGGATGTTTTCACCGCATCGGAATACATCGTAAAGTCCTTCGGACAGGAAACTGTGAAATATTCGATCCCACCGAGAGCCATCGCCTCCTCTATTCTGTTCTCACTCGGACGCTGTGTCATATCATCGTGGTCTTTCATCCAGATTCTTCCGCCTCCCGCGCCGCAGCAGAAAGAGTTTTCTCTGTTCCGAGGCATCTCTACCAGCTCTACCCCGCAACTTTTCATCAAGTCACGCGGAGCTTCATAATTTCCGTTATAACGACCGAGATAGCATGGATCGTGATAAGTGGCTTTTGCGTCGATTTTCTTTTTAATTTCTATCATTCCGCTTTCAATCAGCTCATTCAACAGTGTGGAGTAGTGTTTAATCTTATATTCAGCGCCAAATTTTCCGTATTCGTTATGCAGCGCGTTATATGTATGAGGATCGGTAGTAAAAATCTCCTCGTAATCGCACTGAGCGAGAGTTTCAATATTTTCTTCCGCCAATGCTTCGAATAATCCTTCTTCGCCAACCCTGCGAACATCGTTGCCCGCAGATTTTTCGCCTTTCATAATAATTCCGAAATCCACTCCCGCCGAATGGAGAATCCGCGCTAATTTTCTGCTCACGTCCCTGCACGATTGGTTGTATGACGCAAAATCGCCTACATACCATAAATACTTCACGGGTTCCGATTTAGCGTCTTTTATTTCAAAATCTAAATCCTTCGTCCAACGCGTTCGCCTTCTTGCAGATTCCCTGAACGAATTGCCCTGCTCGTCTAAGCTCCGAAGCACATCGGCAAGCTCGTCCGGCATCCTACCGTCAAAAACCATATTCCGACGTAATTCCAGTATATCCATAAGAGGCTCGTTTCCCACCGGACAGACCTGAACGCACGCATAGCAGGTTGTGCAGGCCCATACGGCTTCATCTGAAATAGCATAATCGATCAGACTTTGCGCGCCTGCGCCGTTGAGAACTTCATCGCCTTTTTCGTTGATAAAATACCGCTTGTTTATCTCCAACGCCGCTGGACTCAGTGGAGTTCCTGACGTGTGAGCGGGACAGACTTCCTGACATCTGTTACACATTATACAGGCATAAGCGTCCAGCACCTGCGGCCAAGGAAGGTCGGTGAGAGACGCAGCTCCCGGAGAAGATATATTCAGTACATCGTCCATCCTCCCTGGGGGAGTTTTTCGCCCTAACGCTAAGTTGACAGGCGCAACCATTAGATGAAGATGTTTGCTCCTCGGGAAATACGGTATAAAAATTACTATCAAACCCATTGCAAGCCACCACGTAATATGAATCGCAATTTCAAGGGACTCATGGCTCATAAATGAAAAGAGAGGCGCAAATAAATTGGCAATAGGAAGCCACGGATCGCCATGCCCCAATTCCGCTATATGGAAAACAGTGCCGAGCCATCTTGAGCCCACATGCAACAGAATAAACACACCCACTAACAGAGAATCCCGTTTTATTCCCCCTGAATCTACACCGGGATGAAGCATAACATTATCGTTGTAACCAAGTTCTTTCGGTTTTGTAACAAATCGCCGATAAAGAAAAAAATTCATTCCGACAATAACGAAGATGCTGAATATGTCCGCAAAGAGATTGAACACTCCGGCTAAGGTACCGGCTCCGATAAGATGCCACCCGTCAACATACGCTTCCAAGATGTCATTCACGTTCACCAAGAGGTAAAAGCTGAACCCGAAAAAGATGAATGAGTGAAAAACGCTTACCCAGCGACGGGCTTTAAAGACAGGTTTCTGAATTCCAACTTCAAAAAGAGCCTTTATGAATCTGACGCTTAATCCGTCGCTCCGGTCGGTATCAGCTCCACTCTTGACAATCTTGAATAATCGGCTGAAACCACGCCATGCAAACGCTATGCTAACAACGGTGAGAAGTATAAACGCTATCTGTTCTGTTTGCGTTAACAAAGTTTACTCGCATTTAACAGGTTATTAATAATGAAGCAACGAGACAGACCAAATGGAATATCTCAATATGACAACCGGATTACAGTTTATCCAATAAATCCTCACACACGTCAAAAAGGTCTTCCGTCATTCCATAATGAGCCACGTCGAAAATCGGAGCGTTTTTGTCAGTGTTAATCGCGATTATAGTGGACGATTCTTTCATTCCCTCTATATGTTCGGGAGCGCCTGATATTCCGAGAGCGATATAAACCTTAGGCTTAACTTTTAGCCCGGATTTCCCTACCTGCCTTGATTTCGGCAGCCAACCCGCATCTATAAGCGGTCTTGTTCCGGCAACATCGGCGTTCAAAGCTTCGGCGATCTCTTCAGCAACTTCTACATCATCCTTACTTCCTATTCCTCTTCCGATCGCCACTATAATATTACTTTGAGTGATGTCAACATCGGCTGCTTCCGGCTCAATAAGCGATTTGAACGTCACCTTGCCGGCACCTGCGTCGCCGCTGAATTCTTCAACGGCGGGCGAACCGGAAACTTTTCCTGCTGCGGCATCGAACGCTCCGGAACTCACCATAACTATAGCCGGCGAAGGAACATTAGAAACCACGTCCATCTTGCCGCCGTAAAGTTGACTTGTACACGAAAAACCGCCATCAGACGCTTCAATAGCCGTACAATACGCTACCACAGGAATATTGAGACCCGTACCCACCGGAGATGCGATGTCCATCCCCATTGAGGTTGAACCTATTAGAACTAAATCCGGATTCTTCTCACTCACAGCCGACTTCACCGCTGCGGCATATTCTTCGGGATTATATTCGCTGCTTCCACCTACGGATAAAACATTATCGGCAGCTCCCAATTCCGCATATTTATCTTTCATATTCCCAAATACAATGGCTGTACATTTCCCACCGTTTGACAATTCCTTTGCTTTTCCTAACATTTCAAACGTTATATCCTGGAAATCGCCATTAAGATGTTCAGTTACTACAAAAAGTTCGCTCATATATATTCCATTTATTATATAAAATTAATATCTGTTTTTTAATACTGTTCACTAAAGTGCGCCCGCATTTTTCAGCACTTCAATCAGCTCGTCAACAGAATCAAGCATCTTTGCTCCTTCTCCCTTTGCAGGGGGCGCCATTTTCGTGATTTCGCTTCCACTTCCTGACCCTGAATCTCCAGCCTCCGTATTGTCAATACTCATAGTTTCCTGTATCTGTTTTATCTTACTCACAGGAGCATATCGCGGCGTTTGCCGCGCGGCTTGTATTCCAAGCACAGCAGGCGTTTCAACATCATACTCAGCCATGTAGCCGCCTGAATATTCCTTGCGGAGAGTTACCGTGCTACCGGATATCGAGACATTAGAAACAACGCTCACGCTTGGAACATCGAGATAAGTTGCCAAGATAGGACCCAGCTGACCGTCTCTATCGTCCACTGATTGAACACCCGTAAGCACAAGATCGTAACCTTCGGAACTGATAGCATTGGCAAAAACCTTTGCCCGTTGATGTGAATCAGATGCTGCGGCACCCGTTATCTTCAGACATTTGTCGGCGCCTTTTGCCAGAGCGGTAAAAAGAAGTTTGTCTGCGCCTTCTCCGTCAAGAGTCATCGCCACCACTTCAGCGCCGTCCGATTCCTTCAGCTGTATCGCTTCTTCGAGAGCGTGATCGTCAAATTCATTAAGTTTTAATTTTAGATCTTCCTCATTTAAAGCCTTTCCTGTGTTATCTACTTCAAGGTCTTCCACTAAATCAGGCACTAATTGCATTGGAACAACTATTTTCAATATTTCTCCCTTATCAGTTCATCCTTTGAACGTAAAAATGTTTTCCTTCAGCGTCCTCTTCCATCTTCAGCAACTTCTGTCCGGACGACCTGCACCAGGCGTTGATATCGGGCTCCGCTCACGGATGTGAACTCGTCAACCAGACTATTCCCCCGACGGGCTGTTTCTTCAGCGCCTGCCATGCGCGGATGACAGGCATCCCCATTCCACAATCACCCAATTCAATGCGCTCGCCAATCAGCAATGTTTGAGTTCTTCTTTTTTTATATTGAGTTCCGGGAGTTCCTTCTCGATCCGCAGGGATAAATTGGTCACCGCATCTCGAATCAGGTTCGCAACAGCGTCACCCGCATCGGTAAGTAAATATCCCCCGCTCTCAAGATTTTTCATTACTAATCCGCATTGAGAAAGATTTCCGAGTCTTTCTCTCAAGGAAAGTTCTGCCATTCCCAATTTCTCGGATAAAGCCAGAGGCTGGATTTGCTCGGTTCCTGAAAGTTGGAGCATTATCTCAGAATTTTCTCTTTCAAACGCGTCTCTTATGGTCATAGACAGATAATCCAGCGCCAGAGCCTCAGGCGGGTTTATCTTTAAATTCGGTGTCCATTTCCCGTTACTTTTATCATCTGACATATTCGATGAACCCAGCGCCACAAAGTTTTCATACCGTTCGGTTGCCAATGCCATAGAACGCAACCGTTGCCAGGATGCATCCGCTAAATTGACAGCAAGTGAATTTTCCATAGGTCAGCCGTTCTCTTTAATTGTTATTTTGTCTTTCAACGCTTAATAAAATCTTACGCTGCAGCTCCGCCGGAGATGCAGAAATCAATTATCTCAATAATATCCCACACTTCAAGATTTTCGTCATTGTTGGTTGATTTTACCGCATCTTCAAAACGGGACACTTCGTAGGGACAGCATACAACCAATACCTCCGCTCCTACTTCCACAGCTTCCTTTACCCTGTTTTCCGACAGACGTTCGGTCGTATGATCGGCGACCAATCCATCTAACCACATTCCACCGCCGCCGCCGCCGCAACAATACCCCTGCTGACGATTCCTGTACATTTCGACAAACTCAACACCGGGAATTGAATTTATCAGATCGCGGGGAGCCTCAAACTCTCCGTTGTGTCTTCCTAAGTAGCACGGGTCATGAAAGGTGACTTTTTTCTTGAATTCCGTTGTATAGAGTGACTTCAATTCTTCCACCTTGCCCGACAGGAATTGAGTATAATGCTGAACATTGTACTCATTGCCCGTGACTTTTGGATAGAAGTTTTTGAAAGCGTTAAAGGCGTGAGGGTCGCTTACCACAAGCGTGTTATGCTCGAATTTCTGAAAGAGTCCGTCGTTATGCTCGGCGAGCTGTTCAAAAAGACCTGATTCTCCTACTAACCGCTGAGAATCGCCGTCGCACCTTTCCTCTTTTCCTAAAATACCGTAATCAATATTCAATTTGTTGAATACACGAACCATCGCCTTGGCTGCGTCATTACCGCGATTATGATAGCTGAAATAATCGCTTACATACCAGAGGACATCAACAGCGCCGGGATCTTCTTCTTTTGTAAGATCGCGAACAGTCTCATCCAAATCTTTTGTCCACTTGACTCTTTTCCGCGGCGACTCGCCCATCGGATTGCCGTATTCGGCTACGTTTTGAAGCATAGTCTGCAATTCTTCGGGAACGTTTCCGTCAAGGACAGCTTGCTCGCGAATTGCCGGCATTATCTTCATCATATCAACTTCTTTTGGACATACACGCAGACAGTTATTGCAGGAAGTACAGAGCCAAAGATCAGCTTCCTCAAAAAGATTATAACCGGTTTGGAGTTTCCGGTATATCTTTCTCGGCCCGTAGCTTCCCACATTATCTACGGGACAAACGCCTATGCACTTGGCGCATTGATAGCACCAACCCATAGATTCACCGCCGGGAGTATTAATAACCTTGTCCAGATAAGTTAAATCATATTCCATGATTTCCCTGGGTTCGTACATCTTGTTCCATTCACCTGAAATGTCCACACCGTCAACAATAGCGTTATCTAATTGGACGAATTTTTCGTATTTATGATCTCCCATTAGTTCTTAAGCTCCATTTGGTAAACACCCAATACCCTTTGTGTCAGTTCCGCCAACTCGGGTAAAATCCTATTGAATTCTTGAGATAATTTCACTTTAAACACCGTGTACATATATACAGCGTAAACACACGCTAAGAATAAATTTGTTCCGAAAAGTCCTTTTGCCATATCCGAAAAACTTACCTTATGTCCAACTGCATTCACCATTAGAGTAGCTTTACCAACTCGCAAATATGTATCCCCTAATGACGTTCCCGATAGATTGGAAAAATCCTGTATCACTAACGGCAGAGAACCTGTTTTAGTATCAGGATCCCAAATCCAATTCGTCCATAACCAATATTTATCGGGGTTGCTATAGTGCAGGAGCTCGCCGGCAAAGTTGAGCCGCATTTTCATCTCTACAGATTCTATTGAATTGACGAATTCATCAAAACGGTCTTCTAATCGCTTTTCACCGTAAAGTAAATCAGTTATTGATGATCTGATATTATCAAGACCGTTCGCTTTCAATATCCTTTTGGTTTTACGGCGAATCGTAAAAATCATTCCGATGACCTTTTTTAGATCATCTTCATTTAACGAATCAATCTTATCCTCTGCAAGAATCCCGGAAATTATCGCGCTTTTAGCCTCGAGCTTTCTCCCAATATCCTCCAGCTCCCACGTTTTGGCTAGCTTGGTTGCTTCTTTCATAAATTCCTGAGCGGAATCCGCATCTACTATTTCCTTAAATGTGATTGAGTCGTAAAGCAATCGGTTAGGCAGTCTCTAATTGTGATTTTCTGATGAATGCGCACGCCTTCATTGCGGCGGCGCCGCCCATTGATATCGAGTCTTCCAAATCCGCCGGTCCTGTGGATGCGCCGGCTGCGAATACTCCTTTAACGGAAGTTTGAACCGTGTTCAGCGCTCCACCGATCGTTTCAATAAAACCGTGTGGTTCCAAAGGTAATTTGAAGATTTTTGCCATATCTTTTGAGCCTTTACTCGGTTCCATACCAATTGATAAAATTACAACATCCATTGGTATCTCCATCGGTCTGCCCATAGTAGTATCTTCACCTTTGACCACAAGAGTATCTCCGCGCATCGTTATCTCTGTGACAATGCCTCTGATGAAATTCACCTGTTTTTCTTCCTGCGCTTTCCAGTAGAGCTCGTCCTCCCAAAATCCATACATTCTCATGTCGATATAAAAAACGAATACCCGGCAATCGGGCACCATATCCCGGATTTCAATTGCTTCTTTTGTTGCGACTCCGCAGCACACTTTGGAACACCACTGATTTCCTATTTGCCGATCCCTGCTTCCAACACATTGGATAAAGCAAACCTGTTTCGGTTTTTCTCCTGTGGAAGGACGGACGAAAGTACCCGCCTTCAGCATACGCTCCACATCCACAAGAGTTATTACATCGTCGTATTCATAATATCCGTACATCTGTGTTTCTTTGCCCGGATCAAAATGCTGAAAGCCGGTAGAAACGATGACACTGCCTACATCTACCACTTCTTCACCCTTTCCATTTTTGATTCCGATTTTCAAATCAGGTGCGTCGCCCTCAGTCGAGATCACTGATGAATTCAGGCGAAGGTCAACTAACGGATTATCTTTTATGGCATCGATCATCTCATTCATAGCGTCTTCCGCGCTTCTCATATCAGGCGTCAGCGCAGCGTAGTCTGCCGAAATAGGCGTTCCGCCTAAAAACTCGGCTTTATCAACAAGTATGACATTATATCCAAGGTCTGATATTCCCCGGGTCGCCTCCAACCCGCACGGACCTCCCCCGATAACTAAAACAGGCAGATCAGGCATCTGCATCCTCCCAGGTTAGGTAATCAATTTCTCCGGACTTGATCCGATCGACTTGTAGCTGAAATTCAGCCCAAGCCTTATCATAATCAATTCCCATTTTTTCGAGTATTGTTCTTATTTCCATATTATGCCAGTGTAATTGGCACACTTTGAATGGATGCGCTCCCATAGACAATGCCGCAAATTGAGCATCAGACATCACGGGAATTCCGACTTTTTTGTTGTGGGCTTTGGCGGCAAACTGACTCTGATCAAGAGTAGTCACGCAGCCCGTATCATGAGTGAGCGTAAGATCCGGGTTAGCCTCTTTAATCATTACTTCGATTTTTCTCAATGTTGCAAATGAACGTGAAAAATCTCTGCTGACCAGTATATGGCGGAAACCGAAGCCACAACAATCATGCCACGTAGAGTAATCAGCGAGTTTCGCTCCCATCGCCTTAACCAATCCGCTGACAATAGCAGTTCGCTGACCATTATATAGCTCTTTATCGTAAATAGCGTCTTCCACCACGAGTTTATGATAATGGCACGCCGGATGAACGGTAATCGTCAAATTGCTGAAGTCCAAAACTTGTCTATCTGCAATTTTATGTCGCATCACGTGAACCCATTCCGAATAATGCACAATCTCTTCCGGGAATACCAAAGTTTTTCCCATTCGGGCTAATACCTTACGAACTTTTTCTCTCAATTCAGGAAATTCCAACAGATCCGAACGCACTTCTTTATAGTGTCCGTAGCTAGTACCACAATGGATTATCGGAAAATATCCGTCAATTTTTGCCTGTGCGAAATTTCGAACTGCCACTGATGCCTGAGCGGCTGAATTTGATGTGGCAGAAGCATAATAATTCCATGCAGTACATGAGGTCTGGTCTCTCGGGTCGTGATAATCAAAACCGAATTGTCTGTTGAGCCAGAAAATTGCCGTTGAATATCCGGGAATATGCCCGCATTGACCGCATGATTTATGATGCCAGGTATGGTCCAACGGGATTTTTTTCAATCTTCCGTATTTTGTTTCGACTTCCACGTAAGGCTCTGGAACTCTTATCACTTCGATTTCGCCCGCTTTTTCCAGCTCGAATAATTTTTCTCTATAATCTTCGGTAGGCGGCGCTTCAGTTCTTTCGAACTTTCTCATGCTTACCTTAGGTATTACCGAATCCACTGTTATGCCGGACATTATCTGTTCCTTTCTTTTAACTTTTAATCATCGATGATATTATCATAATCATCAATATCATATCCATGTTCTTCAAGGAGTTCTTCCATCACTTCCTCAAGTATCATAAATATTCCTTCATCGATATTTTGAATCATATCAAGATTTCCTGTAAGCTTCCAAATCATAAATAGTTCCAAGCGCGTTTTTATACTTACGTCCCATGCGAGCTCAACTGTGTGCAGCGTCTCGGGCGGAATTGCTCTTCTCCAATCTTCAAGATTATCGGATATCTCCTTCACACGAGGACCCCAATCGGGGAACGCATCCGGCTGCAGCATATCAGGAGCCACCTGCGTTCCGGTTGACATAATTTTATAAATAATTCGACTGTATGATTTCAGCGCATCTTTGGCGGATTGCAGGCCGTTGTTCACAGCTACTTCCCGCATTACGGTTATAAGAGCGCCGGGATTTGACTGCCTCGGACAGCGAGTGCAGGAGAAACACTGGGAACAATCCCAAACGGAATCATTCATCAGTTCATAAAACGTGTCAATATCTTCCCGCTCGAGAGTTTGAACGAACACACGGGGACTAAAGTCGTAGAACCTTGCTGAAGGGCACGCTGCTACACAGATGCCGCATTCATAACAACCATTGAATATGTGATCCCAACGCATATCGCCTTTAACTTCATCGAAAAGAGCCTTCTTCTCTTCATAAGGTACGTCCTGATACTTTGCGTCTTTATAAATTGACAGAGCTTTCTCCTGTTCTTTTAATTTTCTAACAATTTCAGATAAGAATCTTTCAGTTCAGATCCTTTAGGCGTTCCGACAATTCGTATTTTTTCTTCTTCACCTGAATAATAAATCACTGTAGGGATTGTTTTTATTTTTGCGTCGTGAGCCATCCGGAGACCTTCTTTATTTTCGAGTTTAATTGTCACCAATTTCAACGAAGTGTATTCCTGTGTGAGATTCCATGCAAGTTCAACCGCTCTCCCGCAGCCGCTGCAGGCAGGATGTGTAAATACCTTAATGAGCAGATCTTTATTATTTTCCAAAAAATAAGCGAACCTTTCTGATTCCTGGCGTATTGATATGAATTATCAGTTTAAGCTCCCCTCAGCTTTCAAATCCCTCGCAATGAATACATTCCCCCAGATCGTTTTCGGACATATATGCCGCAAAAAGAGGTATCGCATCCTCGGCTGTATGTAATTCGGCTTTATCCTCTTCGTAATTATTAGGTTTAAGTTGCACTATCCATCCGTCCTTATAAGGACTTCGATTTAAAATAGTGGCATCCTTTTGTGCTTCTTCATTTACGGCGATAATTTCGCCTCCAAAAGGTGATTTGATAGGACCTACCCATTTCCCGCTTTCAACTGTAGAGAGACTTTTTCCTTTTTTGACTACTTTACCGACCTTTTTAGGCATGCAGTGAATAACCGAGCCTGCCATTGTTTGCGCTATATCCGTCAAGCCGATATTCAGAGTGCCATCGCCGTTATCCCTGACCCAAACGTTAAAATCAATATGATACATCAGGTCATCCGGCAGTACACAATTATTTATTTCGGCGATGAGGCTTCTCCCCTTTTAATAACTTAAAACTAAGTCGCTGTCCATACCTACATCTGTCATATAAGCGGCTCCTACCACGCCGTCCACTTCTTCGATCAAATCATCTTCTGTCATATCGTGGAGCTGAAGAGACGCGGAACAAACGCGCATTTTCACACCTGCTTCTTTTGCTTCTCTTATAAAATCAATTATTTTCTTTCCCCCTTCTTTGGCTACTATTCCCTCTGCAACACCTTTTTTCAGTAACAACGTACCGTCTATCTGAAATATCATTTCCGCCTCATTGTCCATAGCCATAGCCACATTTGCCATATAAAACGGTGTAGCGCACCGTTGAGGCATCTCAGGTCCGAACGTCACAAAAATTGTTACCTTTCCTTCTTCTACCATAATTAGTAATCCTCAATCAAAAACGTTCGACATATTTTGTAAGCTAAAAAGCAAGGTCATCGAATTTTATATCGATGACCTTATTAAGTCTTACCTAATCCCGATTAGGGATTCTTTACAATGAATGCATGAGCAAATATTCCTCAGACAAATCATAATCACGCAACCGCTGTTTAATCGAACAGTTTTATTCATTTACCCTTTTTCAATGGAGTTTAACTTAAGTTAAACTCTCAGTTATTATCTGAAGCTGGTGCTTATATGAACATCTGAATATCAGCATCCACGGCGAATTCCAAGAATGTTGCCGCGCCGCCGATTTCAATACCGTCAATAAAATCTTCTCTTTTGAAACCGAATACGTCCATTGTCATAGTGCAGCCGATCAATTTTACGTCGGATTCCAAACATATACTTCTGAGCTCCTCAATAGTAGCAACACCTTTTTTCTTGAATGTTTGCTTCATAAGCGCTGTGGCGCCTGATTGAAAACCCGGCAGGTTTGACGAAATTATATTCGGTATGGGCCAGTCGAAATTCTTCAACGCTTTTGGACCAAACGGCAATTTCATCGGCATTGCCGGGTTAGCTGCGGGGGCGACTTTTGCATCGAGTTTCTTTTTCAAAAGCGGTAACCCATAGAACGTGAAGAATATTGCTACCTCCATATCCATTGCCGCTGCCGTTGAAGCTAGAATGAATGGGGGATATGCCCAATCAAGAGTGCCTCTCGATGCTATAAGAGCCATCCTTTTCTTTTTTCCATTTTTACTGCTCATAATTACCTCCTAAGCTTTCCCCCGGCTAATTTTTTTTGCCCGAAATGTCTTTGTCAGGCAGCTTTCTTTATATAGAAAATAAATTCTCCGTTATTGGTGATACTTTCGAGCAGTTCGTGCCCTGTACGCCGCGACCACGCTGCCATATCATTTATGGATCCCGGATCGGTAGAAATCATCTTTAGTATCTGATCAACATCCATTGAGTCTATCATTTTCTTTGTTTTTACAATTGGAAGAGGGCATTGCATTC